>REBL01000219.1 GCA_007692755.1 Nodularia sp. (in: cyanobacteria)
TTAGGCTTTGAGACTGTGACTGACAACTTCATCCGGATCGCGGATTTTATGGATGACGCTGATTTCACGGTTTTTAGGCTTTGAGACTGTGACTGACAACTTCATCCGTGCAATCCTTTAATCCGTTCATCTGTGTTCATCTGTGGTTTTGAACTTCATTAACAAGGCATCAAGGCATTTTTTCTTCCTAATACTTCCATATCCTCTGCATCTAACTCCACAGGAATACCACTGCGAATTAATTCTGAAAAATCTTCATTGGGAACCATCACAGTTAAAGTATATAAGCGAGTATTCCCTGTATTCTTAATCAAATGAGTTCCAGTTGGAGGTACTAACAAACTATCCCCGGCTTGAATTTTGACACTCTTACCATCACACATAGCGACACCTTCCCCTTTGAGGACAAAAAACATTTCTACCGCCCATTGATGACGGTTTGGTGGTGTTTGTCCGCCCACATCAAAAATTTCGATGCAGGAAGTTAAAGAAGTATTAGCATTGATAGAATCGAAAATAATCGCCAACCGATTAGAGTCTTGTGGACTAATACGATATGTTTGATAGTCCTTGGGAGACTTGATAATAGGAATTACACATTGATTAGCGTGCATAGATTCATCCCCTTTTAACTGATAACTGTAAATACTCTCTCCTCAGCACTCATCACATCTCTTTCCTTCTTCTTCCCTTCTTCCTTTGTGTACTTTGCGTACTTTGCGGTTAGTTCCTCATAATATTAGCCACATCACCCAACTAAGAAGAAAGCACCTTTAAAATCGCTTCTGAGTCAGTCACAAAACCAAAACATTGCTTAACGTTATATAACGTCGCCAGCCAACAATACTCAGGAGAAGTAGTAGCTGTGCAGTCCTTAACTAAAATGCAGTCATATCCTAAAAAGTTGGCATCACATAAGGTAGACATCACACATTGATCAGCATTGACACCCCCAAATAATAGTGTCGTTCTTCCCAAGTTCCGCAGAATACTATCTAAAGGCGTATCCCAAAACCCACTCATGCGGTATTTATCCACACAGATGTCTTCTGGTAGCTGTTGCAGTCCATCTACCACCGCCGCCGCCCAACTCCCCGCCATCAGGACTTTAGCACCGTTGCTGGGCAGAGGATCGCCCAATCCTACGCCTTCTCCTGTGGGGTTGTAGACGTGCAGTAAACCAGCACTAATATTTAATAAGTCGGGACGATTTCCCCAGTTCAGCCAAATTACAGGCACATCCACAGCACGCAATTCTCGAAGTAAGCTATTTAAAGGTGCTATGGGCTGACGGGCTGGTGTCACATCTACACCGATATGGGCTAACCATCCATCAGGGTGACAGAAATCGTTTTGCATATCAATGATGACGATCGCAGTTTTTGCCAAGTCCAGGTGCAGCGTTTTGGTTTCCGTTGGTAAGATAACAGTTTGTGGGGTCTTTGGCGGACGAGTAATATCTGCGATCGCCTGATTCACAGTCCACGCATTTGGTTCAACTCCCAATCTCCGTAATGGCAGATTCATAAATTACAACACCTCACACAGTTCTTAAATTTGTAACTTGAATTTCTACTGTTTGTTTAATTACTTAATTAAGGTTAAATAAAGTGAACTTTACGATTCAAAACGTTTTAATTTCTGTTGACGATGCTTATCTCACCGTAGATGTGCAGATTGTGGATGGTAAAATAGCCGCCATAGCACCCGATTTAGATGTGATCGGGACTGTCTTTGATGGTAGCAATAAACTATTACTACCTGGTTTCGTTAACGCCCACACCCACTCATCAGAAATGTGGCAACGGGGAATTATGTCAATTTTTCCTTTAGAATTATGGCTAGCCGAATTATATGACTTTGCTCCCCTCGATTTAGAAAAAGTTTATCTGAGTGCTTTGGGAACAGCTGTAGAAACTTTACTTTCCGGTGGAACCAGTGTAGTAGATCATTTGGTGTTAACTCCTGGGCTAGAATTAGAAACAATCGCCACTGCGGTGCGTGCTTATCGAGAAGTGGGAATTCGGGCTTTTATTGCGCCGCTAATTCAAGATGAATCCCTCACAGCCGGTATACCTTCAGGGGAATCAGTTCAAAAACATGAACCTTATTTTCGCTCAACTGCGGCAACACTACAAATTATAGAAGAAGCGGTGAAACAATTTCATCGTCCCGAAGAGGGTGTGAGTATTTTAGTTGCACCCACAGGGATACAATTGTGTAGTGATGCTTTATTTACAGGCTGTATTGAATTAAGCGATCGCTATAATCTTTGTCGTCACTCTCACTTATTAGAAACCAAAGCCCAAGAAAAACTCGCCCAAGAAAAATACGGATGTACTGCGGTTGAACATTTGCAACGGATTGGATATTTAGGCGATCGCACTTCATTGGCACATTGTGTCTGGTTAAATGAGACTGATATCACTATCCTCGCCCAAACCCAATCTACAGTTGTCCATAACCCCTTGAGTAACCTGCGGTTAGGCAGTGGTATCGCCCCAATTTTAAAATATATTCAATCTGGAGTAAACGTCTCCTTTGGCTGTGATGGCGCGTCTAGTAACGACTCCCAAGACCTGCTTGAAGCCATCAAAATCGGTTCTATCTTACACAACATTACAGACTCAGATTATCAAAACTGGATCACACCGAGAAAATCAGTAGAAATGGCATCATTGGGCGGTGCAAAAGGACTGAATATAGCTGACAAAATTGGTTCACTTAGCGTAGGTAAACAAGCCGACTTAGTACTTTACGACCTCAAAAGTTTATCATTACTACCTCGTACAGATCCCATTGGTTTGTTAGTATTAGGTCGCCCCACAAACGTTGTCCATAGTGCTTGGGTAAACGGGAAACAAATAATTAGCAATCATCAAGTTAACACCATTAACGTAGATAACTTACGGCAAGAACTATTTAACCATAGTCAGTGGGAAACAAAACGCAAATCTCAAACCGTCGCCCAAATAGAAACCCATTATCGCCAAGTCATGGACTTATAAACCACACAAAAACCTCCTCCGCGTACCTACCCTCTACTCTCCGGGTTCCGCTTGCGGTATGCGCTTACCTCCGCGCCCCTTTGCGTTAAAATCTTAACTTTGTTAACGCTTAACATAACCCAACCGCCAATTATCTGGTTCCCGTAACTGATCTAGATGACCTTCAGCAATTAACTTCAAAGCAATTCGAGTGTTTAAAAATCCTCTAATGATTGTATAATCCTTGTCTTCATCAACTCCAGATGAAACCTGGCCAATATCCTGAAATCTGCCGCAATAAGTTCGATTTTCAGGTATTGTTACTGTGAATAAACCATCACTTCTGTATTCACTAGGAATTAAAAATAACGCGTAGACATTATGTGGACCAAGCCAAGGTCGGACGACTAACCTCTCAGGATGGGTGTAAGATTTGTCCTCTTGTTGTCTATGAAATCCCCATTGCTGACAGGTAATTAGCGGACGTTTTTTCGAGATATAAGCAGAAATATCAGAAAAACCCAGAACACTAAATAAGCTAAGTAAGAATAATATATAAAGTATGATTTTTCTCACTTGTCAAATACTAAGCTACTTCTTTCAAATTATATTTTAGCTAGTAAATCAAAAATGTGACCGCTGTTAGTTATTTAGTTATATCTTTATCCACACTCACTGCAATAGATTTCAGCGATTCTTTTTTCTGTATCCGTCTGTGGGTGATATTTTTATACTGTTAATGTATTTTTTAAAACCTGAATATAAACATTAAATCAAATCGGCTTCTTCAAATACTTGTCTTGTAGTTAATTCTAAACCAGGAAGGATTGAATTTATAATCAGCATATTATCTGTATAAACTTGACTGGAACCATCAGGTAAGAAAACTCTAATACTTATTGCTTCCGGGTCTACAACCCAAACTATTGATACACCCACAGCTAAATAATCCTTCGCCTTCTCCTCAAATTCCTTCTTAGTTTGGTCAGGTGAAATAATTTCAATTACCAATTCGGGAATCACCGGACAAGCTTCATTCCGCTTCCAACTGGCGGGTAAACGTTCGTAGGAAATATAAGTTAAGTCAGGAACAGGAACCCAATCTTTACCTTGACGCTTTAAAATAACAGCCCATTCCGTACCTACTCTACCTTTGCCTTTACACCATAAACGAATTAGAACAAGTAAAGCGGCTTGTAAAGTCGAATGAAAAAATTTTGGAGACACTTTCGGGACGGCCTGACCATCAACAAACTCATAGTTTACATCGTCTCCTGGTAGGTTCAGAAATTCTTCTAGCGTGAGTTTTGTTCCAGTATTAACCATACTTTTATCCTACACAGAGAAAAAGCGGGGGATGACAATCGTTAAAATTCTTACGGTATCACAGACGCGATCGCTTGACTGTTGCTAAATTAACAAAGAATATCAGAATCAAGCCAAGCTAGCTACAATCGCTCATGATATCTAATTCTACTCGTTTCCCGGACGTTAAAAATCACTGGGCCAGCCTCTTCATTGAAGAGTTAGCGGCGCGGCGCATTTTAAATGGCTATCCTAATGGGACTTTTCGACCAGATAACTCAGTCACTCGCGCTGAATTTGCCGCTATACTGGGAGCAGTCTTTACACAATCTTCAAAGCGTCAGTATGTCCCCTTTGCTGATGTTCCGGCTAACCACTGGGCGATAAGTGCCATTAAAAAAGCTTCCGAAACAGGATTTCTCATCGGCTATCCTGACGGGCGTTTTCGTCCCAATGAGCGAATTTTTCGCAGCGACGTTTTAGTTGCTATGGTCAATGGCTTGGAGATAGCGGCGGCGGTTCCACCAGACTTGCTGAGTGCATTACCACAAATCTATCAAGATGCCGAGAAAGTCCCTGGCTATGCTAAAAATCAAGTGGCGATCGCTACTAGAACAGAATTAGTAGCTAGCCACCCGAATCTGAAATTACTTAACCCGACTGTAGCCGCAACTCGTGCAGAAGTGGCAGTCATGGTTTATCAAGCTTTGGTTTATTTAGGTAGAGCTAATAAAATTGCTTCAGATTATATCATAGTTCCCCCACAAGCTGTACCCACATCTCGAACAATTAGCCTGAATCATCAGCGAGAATTTCGGGGCGCTTGGGTGACAACAGTCTGGAATAGTGATTGGCCTTCTAAAGCTGGACTTTCCACAGCACAACAGCAAGCCGAATTTATCGAAATTGTTACCCGACTGCAAGCCCTCAACTTTAACGCCCTAATTTTACAGGTACGTCCAGAAGGCGATGCTTTGTATGCTTCCCAATTAGAACCGTGGAGTGCTTGGTTGACAGGAACTCAAGGTAAAGCACCAGAACCATATTATGATCCTTTAGAGTTTGCGATCGCCGAATGTCACAAACGCAATATTGAACTTCATGCTTGGTTCAATCCCTACCGCGCCAAGACTAGCATCGCCGTCAGACCCAACACCAGACCCCATATAGCTTTGACTAATCCCGAAGTAGTTTACCAATGGGGTAATCAACTATGGATGGACCCAGGAATCAAAATCGTCCAAGACAGGGCTTACAACGTGATTATGGATGTTGTGCGTCGCTATGATATTGATGCCATTCACCTAGATGATTATTTTTATCCCTATCCGATCCAGGGTCAGACCTTCCCCGACGATAAAACCTATACAGCTTATCGGTCAACTGGTGGTGGACTCAGTTTAGCTGACTGGCGACGGCAAAATGTTGATCAAATGGTATTACGCCTATTTCAAGGAATTAAAGCCACAAAACCCCACGTTAAATTCGGCATTAGTCCCTTTGGCATTTACCGACCTGGACAACCACCAGGAATTAATGGCTTAGATGCTTATAATGTCCTCTATGCTGATGCCAAAAAATGGTTAGAACAAGGCTGGGTGGATTATATAGCCCCTCAACTGTATTGGCGCATCGACCAAACAGCACAAAGTTATCCGGTACTGCTGAAATGGTGGACAGAAATTAATCCTCGCCAGCGACATATATATGTAGGTAACAATATTAGTCAACTCGATGGCAAAGCTTGGAAAAATGACGAAATTAACAAACAAGTCATCATAACGCGTAACCTAGCCGCTAACTTGTCACTGGGTAATATATTTTTCAGCATGAGTTCCATTAATCAAAATCGTGAAGGAATTGCTGACAGTTTCCGAAATTCCCTGTATGCCACTCCTGCCATAGTACCCAGTATGTCATGGCACAATACAGATGCACCACCACCACCCCAAGAACTAGAGGTTAAAAATCGCCGACTAAATTGGCAACCCGGTGATGATCAACCTGTTCGTTCTTGGACACTTTATCGACAGACTGGTAACACTTGGATACTTCAAAGAATATTGTCTGCTGGTACAACCTTCGCCACTGTCCAACAAGCCGGAACTTATGCAGTGTGTGCAGTTAATCGGTTAGGGAATGAGAGTCAGGGTTTAATGATTACAGTCAGTTAAATCAGTGAACAGTGAACAGTAAACAGTTATCAAGGGTTGACACTCCCCGCCCTAAAGTGACAGGAATTCTACAATGATGTCTCTTGATTGATAACTGATAACTGATAACTGATAACTGTTAAAACTTGGTATCCCCTGAACAATCAAATAAATGTAACCCTAACCGCCGGGACAATTCCTCACACACATTGACTCCCCGGACACTATTACCACGCACATCTAACAACGGCGAAAATACACCAATGCCCATTTTGTGAGGTGCAACTGCTATAATTCCCCCACAAACGCCACTTTTAGCCGGAATACCAACTGTATAAGCCCACTCACCAGAAAAGTTGTACATCCCGCAGGTGTACATGACGCTGAGAATATCTTTGACATGACGACTTTCTACCGCTTGTTCTCCTGTAACTGGGTTAACACCTTTGTTCGCCAGGGTAGCCGCCATCATCGCTAAGTCCTGGCAATTCACTATCACAGCGCACTGCTGAAAGTAAAGATCCAAAACTTCTTCAATGTTTTGGTCAATCATGCCAAAATTCAGCATTAGGTGTGCTATGGCGCGGTTGCGATGTCCCGTACTGCGTTCAGAGGTAAAAACAGAGATATCCACAAGTGCATCACGTCCGGTATATCTCCGAAACATATCCAACACCCGGTTTAAGCGTTCCGTTGCACCAGACCCTTTGATTAAACTGGTAGTTGCGATCGCACCTGCATTTACCATGGGATTATAAGGTCGTTTCGATTTTTCATCGAGAATAATGGCGTTGAATGCGTCTCCTGTTGGTTCAACACCAACTCTAGTTAAAACATAATCCCGTCCATGATCTTCTAAGGCTAGTCCGTAAGCAAACACCTTAGAAATAGACTGGATTGTAAATTGTTGCTGATAATCCCCTACTTGGTAAGTTTGTCCATCTACCGTAACAATACAAATGCTGAATAATTCCGGATTGACCTTCGCCAACTCTGGAATATAGTTTGCTAGTGTACCCTCTCTTTGTGACTTGTATTTAGAAAATAAGTCGTTGAGAACAGCTAAAAATGGCGCTGAGACGATCTCTAAATCTTCTAAATTTCCTTGGTTTGCCATAAAACTGATAGGTTAATCTGAAAAATCATATTTTAAACAATATGGCAAGCGAAAATACTTGTATTTTTTGCTACACACTTTTTTATCTACTCACACCAGTGAAGCTTTTTTTATTGTCTCATCATTGATTTTATTGTGTTGGTAGAAAACTTTTATTTACCAAATAAGCTCACTCTTCTGCGTGTATTTGACAAAGCAAAAAGATAGTTTACATACTTAAATATCCTCGTAATTTACCTACAATTACTTAGATTAAATGTCATGAGTGAACTTCAAGCTAGAGGAAAACAGCTAGCGGATTTAAAACAAATAATTTCCGTAAGTGTTAATACAAAACATTTACAGTATGATTTTACAAATTTATTTTATAAATACAGTCAAGGGTTTTTAGAGAATCTTAGTTTAAATATATCGAATTTTTATCTACAACATTTAATAAAATTATATGTTCTATAAACTACATTTTTGCATCAGGAGTCTTACAGCGAATTTTCAATCGCCAACAGATGAAAATTTTGGATTAAAAATTTTATTAATTGAAAAAAAAGTTACATAGTCAGAATCCGCATTAGAGAACGGTTCTGCCCTGGAAATGGGAATTGAAATTGAATGAAATGATGTATATCTACGCTAAAACCCTGATCCCCAAGCTCAAAGGTTCATGTTAATGTGTTGCAGTTAATAAACAAAAAGTGAGAGCAGAACAAGTTCGAGTTATTAAGAATACGTCACGTTAAGTGGCAAAAATCCTACGAACTTAGACACTCCTGTTCTATAGTCGCTTTAAAAATCGGACGCATGAATCAAAGATATTTGTGGACTATTGTCGCCCTGTTTCTGACTACTGTGGGTATGCCCTCAGCCGGTCACACTCAAACTAATACGGCAAAAGAAGCTACTCCAGCTTCTCAAAAATCATCGGTTAGTGATGCCGTTAAAGTAGGGGAGTTTTTGACCTCAACAGGGAAACTTACTTCTGATGCTGTGATCACAAACATTCATACTCACAACATTGGAGATCGTAAGGCGGCAACCCTGTTTATCAAAAACATTCCAGTTCTCACCTTTTTGAGTTCTCAGCCAGTTGCGAGTGTTGATACAAAAGTTGGTGTAATTGGAGATAATGAGGGACAACAGTCGTATGCCCTAGTTGCGGGTAACTCAGCCGAGTTAACCAATGTCGGGAGTTTTACGAATGCAAGAAACCAAAAGAAATCGCTTCATGATGACCCGGTTCATAGAGCTGGTTTAATAGCAGCTAGTATTAACCAGATAGTCCGAAATAGTGAGGACGCTGAACAAATTACCGTCAGTTGGAAGGGCGAGGGCGAATCTACTGCTAAACAAGCCCAGAACAAAAGTGCCTCTGTCCAACAACAGCCAAAGGAGCGGTATACAATCAAAATTAATGACCAAGAATTGGTAGAAATCAATGCAAAAACCATCCTAGCAGGTACTACCGATAATCTTGCCGAAGACGCATTGCAAGCCACCAATCGCTTGCGGAGACTAATTGGCGATGCCTCTCCCATCAATGAAATTGCTGGTTTACCAGAACCCGCCAGAATTTCTCTACCACCACAGGGACAGCAAATCGCCGGCAATAGAAGACTCAGTTTCCAAGGCATAGCTTCCTTTTACGGTCGCGGTTTCGCTGGCAGACCTACAGCCACTGGTGAGAGATTTAATCCAGAAGCCATGACTGCCGCCCATCGTAGCTTACCCTTTGGTACACGAGTCCGTGTCACCAACACCCGTAATGGTCGTTCCGTCGTCGTGCGAATCAATGACCGCGGACCATTCATTCGGGGTCGGATCATCGATGTGTCTACTGGTGCAGCTAGAGCTATAGGAATGATCAACAGTGGTCTTGCACCAGTGAAGGTTGAAGTTTTGGGTAGATAATTCTTCAGGAGATGAGAAAGGGGACAAGGCAAATTCTTCACCGTCCACTCCCCATAACCCATAACCCCTGTAGAGAAGTTGCATGGAACGTCTCTACTACTGCCCAATTCCCCTAGTTCAATACCCCTACCCCCTATTTCAGATATAAACTAACGGGGGAGAGGCTTAAAAAGAACTAGGGGAATTTTGTGCGCCTGCTGACAACAGTCGCAGCTTTACGCTGCTATTTAACTAAACGCTGTTCAGAAAATCAGCTAACGGTTCCAGAAGATTTGGGACTAGATGAGATAACTAGCTGGTACCAGACGGCTGTCGGTTTGGTGCCAACGATGGGAGGATTGCATCAAGGTCATTTGAGCTTAATTAAAAGAGCAAGGCAAGAAAATTCAACGGTGATTGTCAGTATTTTTGTCAATCCCCTGCAATTTGCTCCTAATGAGGATTATGAATGTTATCCCCGCACTTTAGAGCTAGACCAACAACTCTGTATACAAGCAGGAGTAGATGCGATTTTTGCACCCACTCCGGAGGCAATGGGTGTTTCCCAGAAAAGTCTAGCAGAATTTCAAGTTACACAAGTAACGCCTCCATCTGCTATGATGTTAAGTTTGTGTAGCCGTTCTCGTCCAGGTCACTTTCAGGGTGTGGCAACGATTGTGACCAAGCTTTTGAACTTGGTACAACCTGAGCGAGCCTATTTTGGACAAAAAGATGGTCAACAACTGGCTATTATTAGACGGTTGGTGGCGGATTTGAATTTGCCAGTGGAAGTTGTTGCTTGTCCTACGGTGCGCGAAGCATCGGGTCTTGCTTTAAGCTCTCGTAACCAATATTTGACTGCACAAGAAAAAGAGCAAGCAGCAGTTTTATATCGAGGTTTACGGGCCAGTGCAGCTGCATTCAAGGCAGGTCTTCGTGACAGCAACAAGCTGATAGCCTTGGTACACAGAGAACTGGCTCAGGTTAGTAATCTGATCGTGGAATATATTGAATTGGTGGAACCGACTACGTTAATGTCTTTAGAAACAGTTGAGGAGGAAGGAATGCTGGCGATCGCAGCTCGTCTTGGTTCGACACGTTTGATTGATAATATCACCTTGAGCGATCGTCAACCCATCATCGCCATCGATGGGCCAGCAGGCGCTGGCAAGTCCACAGTGGCTCGTCAAGTGGCAACTAAGCTGGATTTAGTGTATCTCGATACAGGCGCTATGTACCGCGCTGTGACTTGGCTGGTGCTACAACAAGGTATTGCCATTGATGATGAATGTGCGATTGCCGAATTAGTCAGTCAATGTAACATTGAACTTACCCCCAGCCATGATCTGCAATCTCCCGTCAGGGTTTGGATTAATGGTACTGATGTGACTCAGGCAATTCGTACCATTGAGGTGACATCTCAAGTATCGGCAATAGCTGCACAAAGCGCTGTGCGTCAAGCACTCGTGAAAAAACAGCAAAGCTGGGGTAAAAAAGGTGGTTTAGTCGCGGAAGGTCGAGACATTGGAACTCATGTCTTCCCCGATGCTGAAGTTAAGATATTCTTAACCGCTTCCGTCGGTGAACGCGCCCATCGCCGTCAGCAAGACTTTAAAGAACAGGGTCAACCCGAAGTGAATTTAGAGCAGCTGAAATGGGATATTGCCGAACGTGACCGGAAAGATAGCACTCGTAAAGTTTCCCCTTTACAAAAAGCAGCAGATGCAGTTGAAATACAGTCAGATGGTCTTAATGTGTCTGAAATTACAGCACAAATTGTTAAGTACTACCAACTACGCTTATCTCAATTGTAGTGACTGTGATTTAATATTAATTCTTGGTTAAATGTAATGGTGAGCGGTTGTTAACTCACCATTACCAAAATCATTCTCAAAATCCCATTAATACTACTAATGATACAGGTATTAAACCTATTGAATTAGCTAAAAGGTGGAAAGCACTGATGCTAGGATTTAAAACTATGGCATTTGAACTTCCCCGCTTACCCTACAACTACGATGCCTTAGAGCCGTATATTGATACGGAAACTATGCAGTTACATCATGATCAGCACCACCAAGCTTATGTAAGTAAGGTAAACGCAGCCTTGGAGAAACATCCAGAACTACACTCCAAGAGCATTGAAGATTTAATTGCCAGGCTGAATAGTTTGCCTCCAGATATAATGACGGCTGTGCGTAACCACGGTGGTGGTCATATTAATCACTCCATGTTTTGGCGAATTATGACACATCATGGTGGGGGTGAACCAACAGGTGCGATCGCAGATGTGATTAACGATTATTTTGGTAATTTGGAAACATTTAAACAACGCTTTAATGATGCTGGTGCTAAACAATTTGGTAGTGGCTGGGTTTGGCTAGTTCGCAACCCTGACAACAAATTTGAAATCACTAGTACACCTAATCAAGATAGTCCCATGACATCGGGGAGTTTCCCGATAATAGGCAATGATGTCTGGGAACACGCCTATTATCTTAAATATAAAAACCGTCGTCCCGAATACCTGAAACATTGGTGGAACGTTGTGAACTGGGATGAGATTAATAAACGATTACAAATGTCAATGCACTGAATAGATATGCGTCAATAGGTAGGTGAACTGAATAGACACTGAATAGACATCGACCGAAATTAAATATGATTTTGCCAAAATTGTTGTAGGAGAGATTTTTCATCCAACGTCTCCACACTGTTTTTCAGCAAGCCATAATTAAACATAAAAAATTATTAGCGTGCGTTATCGCCAGCGTAGCGTATTGCTGTAAAAATTTTATTACCTTAAGGGGATTCGTTTTCGCACACCTTACTATTTGACTTCTCGGAGGTTGAGCTACTTCATAGAAATTTCGCCATGAGTGATTAGCAGTTTCTATTGATAATCATTAATTCATAGAAATTTGGCTGAAATGCCAGAGTATTGTGTCCGAATCTTCACTTTGGTAGTAGAATGACGATGTTAAGTTTTATATCCTTTAAGACATGGACATAAAACTGATACACATAAAACCTGTCGTTTCCTAAGCTGCGACAACAGCTAGAAACTGGAAAACAGTAAAGAGAGGATTTCACAAAATGGCATTTAAACAGCCCCCCTTACCATTCGACTTTAACGCTCTAGAAGCGTATGGCATGAAAGGCGAAACATTCGAGTATCACTATGGCAAACATCATGCAGCCTATGTGACTAACTTAAATAAGCTTACTGACGGTACAGAACTTGCGGACAAGTCTCTCGAAGAAGTCATCCAAGTTGCTTTTAAAGACTCATCGAAAGCGGGAATCTTTAATAATGCAGCTCAAGTTTGGAATCACAGCTTCTTCTGGAATTGCTTGAAGCCCGCAGGTGGTGGCGCACCCAGTGGCGACTTAGCAGCCAAGATTAATCAGGATTTTGGTAGCTTCGACAAATTCAAAGAAGAATTTTCTAACGCGGCTGCAACTCAATTCGGCAGTGGTTGGGCTTGGTTAATTGATGATGGTGGGACTCTGAAGGTCATGAAGACACCAAATGCAGAGAACCCCTTAGCTCATGGCAAAAAGGCACTCTTAACCTTGGATGTATGGGAACACGCCTACTACATCGACCATAGAAATGCTCGTCCTGCTTTCATCAAAAACTTTTTAGAGCAGTTGGTAAATTGGGACTTTGCTGCGGAAAATTACGCCAAAGCCTAATCATCTGTCAGTTTGGCAATGACTTCGATGCTAGCTGATTCCAGATATTTCCAGCAGTAAAAGCAGTTAATTTATGATTACTGCAAGCAGTCACGATAGTATCGTGGCTGTTTTTGCTAAGTGAAGCAGATTGCACAACTATGTTCTGTCTCATGTATCTTAAAGAGTAGTGGGAAAAAATATGGATAGTCAAAAACTAGCACAATACCTGGAATCAACAAATAGCATTGCCAAACCTTGGTTATTGGTGCAGCTGCGGCTTAAGAAATTACAAGAACGCCAAACTAGTATTTCAGAAGATACTTACGCCAATGAATTGGCAGACATCCACGAAGACTTGATGCACTTGGGTGAATGGTGGCGTGGTCTGGAAGAGGAAGTATTTTAGTTATTGGCTCCTTGACTATGGACTATGAACTATGGACTAATGACTAATGACTAATGACTAATGACTGACGACTATGGATTATCGGGATGCTGGGGTTGATGTTGAGGCAGGTAGAGCCTTTGTAGACCAAATTCGCAATTTAGTTCACAGTACTTTTAGACAGGGAGTAATTGGTGGACTAGGTGGTTTTGGTGGTTGCTTCCAACTACCAGGGGGTTTTAAAGAACCCGTGTTGGTTTCTGGGACGGATGGTGTCGGCACAAAGCTGAAAATTGCCCAAATTCTCAACCGACATGACACTGTTGGAATTGATTTAGTGGCGATGTGTGTTAATGACGTGCTGACATCAGGTGCAGAACCACTGTTTTTTTTAGATTATGTGGCTACCAGTAAGTTAGAACCAGAACAGCTAACTCAAGTGGTGGCGGGTATAGCTTCTGGGTGTAGGCTGGCGGGTTGCGCTTTATTAGGAGGAGAAACCGCAGAAATGCCTGGTTTCTACCAAGTGGGTGAATATGACTTGGCTGGCTTCTGTGTGGGAATTGTGGAAAAAAGCCAGATGTTGGATAGCTCTCAGGTGCAAATTGGAGATATCGCGATCGCACTTCCTAGTACTGGTGTACACAGCAATGGTTTGAGTTTAGTGCGGAAAATTGTTGGCGATCGCGGATTGGCTTGGGATGAACATCCACAATTATTAGGTGGTGAAACTATAGCAGAAGCTTTTCTCAAACCGACACAAATTTATGTCAAGCCTGTTCTAGCAGCTCGTCAAGCTGAGTTAGAAATTCATGGTATGGCTCATATTACAGGTGGTGGTTTACCAGAGAATTTACCCAGATGTTTAGGTGAAAATCAAAGCATTCAAATTCATGCCAATAGTTGGACTATTCCACCTATATTCCAGTGGCTAGCCAAAGTCGGCTCAGTCAGTACCGAGGCTATGTACAATACTTTCAATATGGGAATCGGTTTTGTGCTGTTAGTACCACCCCATCAAGTAGAACAAACAATTTCCTTTTTTAAATCACAGGATATTTCCGCTTTGGCAATTGGTGAAGTGATTCATGGTTCGGGTACATTGACAGGACTACCGTCATAGCACAATATTTACAATTTATCTGTAATTTGATACAGGATTGGCGTAAAGCGATCGCTTAATGTCTCATGAGTGACATCAACTATACTTTTGTATTCTTGGCATAAGTTGATATCAAAATTGTCTCAGCACGCCCTACGCCCCGCCCCCGCTCTAAACGCAGCTATGCTAGCAGGGCTTTACAGAATTTTTCATACCAGCAATTGGAAATACTCATGACCATCAGCATTGAGATTTGCTAAGGTAGTCTTAACATATTGAAAAATTTGGCTAATAAGGCTGGGACAATCACTACTGACACATTGAAGTGCTGGAGTTTTTTCATCTCTAAGTGTGGCGTGTTGGTGTATGGGGAATCAAGTATTTTCATTTATAAAAGATTATGGTTGTAAATTTTGCTCGGACATCTACTTCCGCAGACACTTTAAGGCAAGTCTTCCAGAAGGTTGATGCCCAAAGCTGTCCCAAGTTATTTAATTTTCATATGCATACTGTCCACTCAGATGGCAAGTTGCAACCTAGTACATTGATGGAACAGGCGATCGCGATCGGGCTACAAGGATTGGCGATTACAGACCACCATAGTATCGCAGGGTATCAAGCAGCACAAGCGTGGTTGAAAAATTGGCAGTGGAGAAATTCCAGTGAAAACGCTCCTGATCTATGGAGTGGGGTAGAAATTAATGCCAATCTTTTAGATGTTGAAGTTCACATTTTGGCTTACGCCTTTGAGCCAGAGCATCCTAGTCTCAAACCCTATTTGCAAAAAAAACCGACTACAGGCAAACACTATCAAGCAAATAACGTAATTACTGCCATCCATCAGTCCGGGGGATTGGCAGTTTTAGCTCATCCAGTTCGTTACAAGCGATCGCACGTTGACTTAATTGCAGCTGCGGCGGAACGGGGAATTGACGGTGTGGAAGCTTTTTACGCTTACAATAACCCCAAACCTTGGAGACCAAGTGCTTTGGAAACACAACAAGTACAACAGTTAGCCGATGAGTATCAGCTCTTTAATACCTGTGGTACTGATACTCACGGTTTAAATCTACTACAACGGTTGTAAAAATAAATAAATTTTTCATCAAACTTTTGGTTTTCGTAGCCAGGGGTTTATTTTGGATTTGAGGAGAATATTAGTTGAAATTGCTACAAGCAATTAAAATAGGATATGGTCGCAAGTAGCACTCGCCACCAGTAACACCCTACTTATTCCCGATCCTGACCAACTTGTTTAGCAAAACACTTTTAATAGTCTAAAACAATGGAAGCATCTGCTAATTTCGACTTTGAGGACGATAAATTTAACGCCCCTCCTTCTCAAATCATCCCCTGGTGTCAGATGATTAATCCTCGCTATGGCACAGATGGTATGCAGCCCCACGGGTTGGCGATTAAATTGGATAATGCCAGTGCCGTAGGTTTTAAGCCGGATGAAAATTGGCAACAGGTAGAGCATGAATTTAGCTCTGGAGTGGAAACAGTTTTTATTAGCAGTACTCCAAAATTAGTTATAGTCCGCCGGGGGCCTTTATCTGTTAAAGACCGGGAAACTGGTAGTAAACTTGGTACTCTTAAAGAAAATTATGACGCTTTTTTAGCAGACAAACTTAAATTTAAAACCTTTACTCGCTACCTCATTTACTTAGTAGGGGAAAATAAAAAGTTTCTGCACGACTCTCCCTTACAATTAACTCTTAACGGCGCAGCCGGAGCCAGTTTCAGCAAAACTTATTGCGAATTCCAACAAGGAAGAGTGATCAGTGGATTCGTAGCTGAACTAGAAAGAGCTTATGCTGTATATCGCCAGCAACCTTTGTCACCAAAAGGCCCGTTATTTCACGCTCATGGGATTTTCTGCCCGATTATTGAGTCGGAAGAACGAGGAATTGAACCAAATACTGTGATGGTAGCTTCAACGGTGGACTATAAGCATCCCACTGTCGGGACATTAACTGAATACCTAATTGCTTCAGATGCGGTTGAGTCGGCGATGATCTGCAAGACTTTTGAAGAACACAAAGAGTTTGGCAAGGAATCTATCAAAATAGAAGCGCCTAAACTGGCAGCAGTTGGCGTTTCTAATTCTTATATTTATGCTGATGAAGATGATTATCCACCATATTAGGGTGGGAGTAGGGAGTAGGGAGTAGGGAGTAGGGAGTAGGGAGTAGGGAGTAGGGAGT
>REBL01000220.1 GCA_007692755.1 Nodularia sp. (in: cyanobacteria)
TTTGCTTTGTGTTGCTTATCCCCGTTCTGATTTGAAAATTGAGACAGAAAAGGAAGATGTCGTTTATCAATTACAATTTGGTAAAGACCAATAATCAGTGAACAGTTATCAGTTATCAGTTATTTGATGACTGGTAACTAATATCAGTTATTCTAGAAACTGAACATATAAAGGACTTACCGTTATGACTACTCATTTTATTACCGCAGAAGTTGATTTGCAAGAAACTCCCACTGAGTTGGAAAAGGCAATTGAAGCTGAGTTGCAAAAGCAGGGTGAACCTCTACGTTGGGCGATTACTTCTGTGGATGAAGCACAGCAAACAGTTGGTGTTGAAGCTGTTGTGACTACAAGTGCTGAGTAGAGACACAATTAATCATATTTTTACCAGAGACATCTCCGACAAAAAATGTAGAGACGTTCCATGCGTCTCTACAAGGGTTCTAAGTAACGCATATTTTATTTTCACTAGATGTCTCAGGAATTTATGCAACGTCCTTATACAGCGATTTTAATTATACCTACTGGGGTGGGGGCAGCGATTGGCGGTTATGCTGGTGATGCTTTGCCTGTAGCTAAGGTTATATCACAGGTGTGCGGTAAGCGCAGCTATGCCGTTAGGCTTATCGCTTAATTCATGCGGTAGGCTTTGGGAGTTATTCCTGTGATTTGTCGAAATTGCCTAGTAAAGTGGCTATGGCTATCGAACCCGCAAGCCAGAGCGATTTCCACTAAAGACTGGTTTGTGTGTTTCAAGAGTTGCTTTGCCCGTTCAACTCGCTGTTGCAGCAGATATTGGTGGGGCGATAATCCCATCGATTGTTTAAATAAACGGCTGAAATGAGACTGGCTCATTTTAGCTAACTGAGCCAAATGGGCAAGTTTAAGATCCTGATCTAAAGCTTCATCAATATAATGTGTGATCTGGAGCAGTTTGTGATCCCCCAATCCCTGGTTGAACTGAGTAATACGGGGGTGAATAGCAGAGTAATCCTGAAGTAAGTTTACTACCAGGGCATTTGCTAATGACTCAAGGTATAGTCGCCCCATCCGACCACCCTGGTGTAATTCAGTTTGCAGTAACCGCAAAAGTTGCTCTAGTTGAGGATTGCGAACCTGAAATGCAGGCATCACGTCTACTCGGTTGGGATTTAGTTCGAGATCCTCTTCAGCAACCTGTTGAATAAACGATGAAGAAATTTGCACATACAGATACTGATGATGATCTTCAGCGTAGTAGCTGCTGGGGATGCCAGATGGGGTAATGCAAAGATCACCTTGGCGATACAGGCCGATATGGTGGTAATTACCCGCACTCTCATAAGTTCGATGAGGTTGAGTCGTGAGGATCAAAATAATTACGGGATCGACTTCTGCTGGAAACTTCATCCCACCAGATGGCTGCTGATACTCTTGAACTAAAACAGACTCCCAGCCTAGATTGTGACTGGAAACAATCGGTAATCTTGGATTCTGGTTGATTGAGGAATGAGATACTTTCATCAGTGCGATCGCCTACGGCGGGGCGTAGCCCATCGCCCTTTGCAGAACTGAGAGCAGAATTTTGAAAATTTGAGAAGATTTTGATAGTTCAGACCTTTAAGCTTCCCTAATCTGTGATTATAGCCGATTGAATTACAGATTATAACGCTGGAGATTGTCTTGAACATTCATACAGAACTTAAAGCATTTCTAAAACTGGCAATTCCCTTAGCCAGCGCTCAAGTTGCCCAAATTGCAACGGGATTTGCCGATACCGTGATGATGGGACATTTGGGACGAGAAACCCTAGCGGCTGGAGCATTAGCCTCGATTACCTTCTTCTCATTCCTGGTGACGGCAAGTGGCGTGGTGATGGGTGTCAGCTCATTGGTGGCAGAAGCCTATGGAGCAGGTAACAAAACTCGTATTGAACAAGTTACCCAACAAGGGTTGTGGCTATCGTTGCTATTGGCAATTCCAATCATGATTGCGATTGCTCATCTCGATATGTTCATGAATCGGCTGGGGCAAGCTGCAACCACGGTGGAGTTAGCAACAGGTTATCTTGATATCATGCTGTGGGGATTATTTCCTGCTTTGGGCTTCGCCATGTTGCGAGGCGTAGTTTCAGGTCTATCTCAGGCTCGTCCCATTTTGGTGATTGTAATTACAGGAACAGGATTTAATATTTTAGGCAACTATATCCTGGGCTTTGGCAAATTCGGATTGCCCCGATTAGAGTTGGTAGGGCTAGCTTTAGCCAGTACTTTGACGTGGTGGGGAATGTTTGGGGTACTGATTTTTTACCTGTTGAGACACAAACAATTTAAAGCTTACCAATTCTTCTGGTGCTTGCCTCAATTCCAGCCTCAGATACTTTGGCAATTGCTCAAACTAGGGGTGCCAATTGGGGTATTTTCTGCTCTAGAAATTGGTGTGTACACAGCGGTTAGCTACTTGATGGCTACCTGGGGAACGGATGAGTTAGCTGCACACCAAATTGTATTTCAAACGATCAATCTGATCTATATGGTGCCACTGGGAATGTCATTTGCGGCAACCGCTCGAATTGGTCAGTGGCTTGGGCAGCAAAATGTGGCAGGAATCCGACAAGCTGGTTTCATTAGTCTTGCTGTTGGAGCTGTATGGACAGCCATGATTGTGATCGCACTTTTGCTATTTACTCGACAAATCATTGGGTTATATATCGATGTTTTTGCACCAGAGAACGCGTCTATCGTAGCGCTTGCTATTTCCATGATGCAGGTTGGGGCGATCGCGCATTTGTTCGATGGGGTACAAAAAATTGCTTATGGTGCGTTGCAAGGTTTACAGGATACTCGTGTGCCGATGCTGCTCAGTTTCCTGTCTTATTGGTGCATTGGTTTAACCAGTGGTTATTGGTTGGCATTTAGATGGAATTTAGGTGGCGTAGGTCTATGGTTGGGGCAAATGATTGCAGTGGTGATCGCAGCAGTGGTCTTTATTTGGCGCTTTCAAAGGCTAACTTCAAACCAAACTGGAGCTAAACTGTAAACATCAGTTTTATGCCAATATTTAGTATGCAACGTCCCTATACAGCTATTTTAATTATACCTACTGGGGTGGGGGCAGCCATTGGGGGTTATGCTGGTGATGCTTTGCCTGTAGCTAAAGTTATATCACAGGTGTGCGATCGCCTGATCACTCACCCCAACGTCCTCAATGGTGCTAGTTTGTATTGGAATCTCCCTAACACGCTGTATGTGGAAGGTTACGCCCTGGACAAATTCGCCTCTGGATGCTGGGGTTTACGCCCGGTGCGGAATAATAAAATCGGGTTGCTTTTAGACCAGGGTATTGAACCGGAATTACAACTGCGACACCTCCAAGCAGCCGACGCAGCTAGGGCTACCCTTGGTTTAACTCTCACAGATTATGTAGTGACTGATGCACCGCTAAACGTAGAATTACGCACCTCAGCATCAGGGGCTAGTTGGGGAACAATTGGCAATCCTGACAGTTTACTCAGGGCGGCGGAAATATTAATTAACAAAGCCGGGGCAGAAGCGATCGCAGTTGTCGCCCGTTTCCCCGATGATATAGATGAAGCAGCAGTACAAAATTATCGTCAAGGTCAAGGGGTAGACCCTTTAGCGGGTGCAGAAGCCGTAATTAGCCATTTAATCGTCCGCACCTTTAAAATTCCCTGCGCCCATTCTCCAGCCTTAGCCAGCGCCCCCCCAGAACCGAATTTATCGCCTCGTTCGGCTGCCGAAGAATTAGGTTATACTTTTCTACCATGTGTCCTTGTGGGCTTGAGTCGCGCCCCACAATTTATTATAGATAAAGAGTCAATGACAGCTTTAGCAGATGATATTTGGGCTGATCAAGTGGATTGTGCGATCGCACCCGCAAATGCTTGTGGTAGTAGTGCCTTAATCAGTTTAAACCAAAGGCAATGTCAAATCATCACTGTCGCAGAAAATAAAACTCTCATCCAAGTTCCCGCCCCAGCTTTAGGAATCACAGCCATACAGGTAAACTCATATTTAGAAGCCGTCGGTGTATTAGTAGCCCACAAAGCAGGCATAAATCCCGCCGCCCTCAGTCCAAAAATATCCTCATTAAAGCCAGTTATCATATAGTTTATTCCCCCACTCCCCCGGTTACTGAGCGACTTGTACTGAGCGAAGTCGAAGTAAGTCGAAGTAACTCGCCACTCCCAACTCCCCATTCCCCATTCCCTACCCCCAAAAACTCGTGGTTGAACAACAAAATCAAGAACCAGAAATTCCCAATTTGACACGCACCCAAGTATTAGTAGCTATGGGAGTGACTGCAATCCTGTTATGGATAGTCGCCAGAGTATGGTTAACCTATGGCAATTTTTACTTATTAAGATGGTACTGGTCACCAACAGATGTATTTTTAGGATTAGGGCTAGGGTTAATCATCATTGCCTTAAGTGGTTTAGCTTATCGCTTTTACCCTGCCTACCGTAAAAGCGCAGACTATTATCTGGATATAGTACTTAAGCCTTTAGCTTTACCCGATTTGATTTGGCTGGGTTTACTGCCGGCGTTAAGTGAAGAACTTTTATTTCGGGGTGTAATGCTGCCAGCTTTAGGTTTAGATAATGTAGCTGTAATTGTATCTAGTCTAGCCTTTGGTATTTTGCATCTGAGTGGCCCCCAACAATGGCCTTATGTGTTTTGGGCAACTATCATTGGCTTAATGCTGGGGTTTAGTGCCTTGTTAACTGGTAACTTGTTAGTGCCAATTGTTGCCCACATGATCACAAATTGGATGTCTGGCTTTTTTTGGAAGTTTAGCCAAATGAAAAGTGCTTAAACTTTTGTTTACGGGGATTCAAACCCCCGTGGAAATTTTGCTCAAAACATGGGTAAGAATAAAGTCCTCACTACTACCTCATTAACTTTGTTGCTCTAACCAGTTGATTAAGTCCTCTAAAGTTTGCAAATCAAAAATTGCGTCTGCTAGACTTTCGATTTGTTGTGAAGATAATTCATTAATTCGGCTTTCTATAGCAGGGGTAATATGATTAAATCGCCGCTTTAGTAGTTTTTTAACAATTTTTTGTTCTCCTTGTTCAATACCCTGTTCAATGCCCTTTTCCATCCAACTAGTCACTATTTCCATGATTTTTTCCTCTTCAATTAAATTAGCTTGGTGTAGTTCAGCATTTAATTCTTGCTCTTGTGTTTAATCTTAGATAGGTGTCAATAAAACCAGAAATTAATTCTATTTTAGCAGGGTTTAATTGCAGCGTAACTAACATCCTTAAGCATTCTAGCTTAACTCTAATTCTCTCTTCTGGTTGAAAGTTCATTTTTGCCATTAAGGCGGCGGCTACGGGATTTGGTTTGTTTAAAAAACTTCGCCAGTTGAGATTATTTAATTGAATGGCAACATAGTTAAATTCTAAAATCTTGCGATGGGGAAAGTTAACTAAATATTGGCTTTTTTCTGGTCTTTTGGGTTCGTCGTATGAGAATATAACTATAGGGAAAATTGGCATTAAAAATTTAGCATCTAAACGGGCAAAGTAATGAAACATCCGCCGTTCAAATTCTTGTTGATTATATGCTTGATTTTCTAGGTGAATCAGAAAATAACTATCTTCTCCTCTCCATTTGACTTGTGCTAATAAGTCTACTCTTCTTTTTTCTCCTGTGGTGACATCGGTAAATATTTCTTCTGTTAAAAAATTGAGGCTGTCTTGTGTAACGTACTCTAAAACTTCTGGTAAAAATAGTTCTATAAATTCCCAAAAGAATGTTTGGATTAATTCTTTAAAGAGTCTATCGTGATCTATCATTTGAGTGATGCTGGTTTCTGAGTTTAGGGGATGTTTGCAAAGTGCTTGGCTATGATTTTAGTCAGTTTACTGTTGACTGATTTCTCGTGCCGCTGCCAGTGCGATCGCCTGTGGTAAAATTCGATGTTCTTGAATTTGAATTCTGGCGTGGAGTGTTTCTGAGGTGTCGTCTGGTAAAATCGGCACAGCAGCTTGGATCAAGATGGGGCCGCTGTCTACTTCCAAACAAACCAAATGGACTGTACAGCCAGTAATTTTGACTCCAGATGCTAAAGCTTGTTCTACAGCATTAATCCCTTTGAAACTCGGTAACAAACTGGGATGAATATTAATGATCTTGTCTGTAAAGGCATCAATTAACACTGGTGTCACCAAACGCATCCAACCAGCCATAATCACCCAATCAACATCATATTGCTGCAAAGTCTTGACAATTTGCCCGTCAAAAGCTTCCCGACTGGTGTAGTCGCGGTGATTTAATAATACAGCTTCCACACCCCGATTAGCTGCCCGGATAGGAGCCTTCGCTGTAGGGTTATTATAAACTAAAACTTGAATTTGAGCGTTTAATTGCTCATCTGCGATCGCTTGGGCAACTGCTTCAAAATTACTGCCACTACCAGAAGCCAAAATCCCCAGTTTTAAAGGAATGCTTTGGGACGATGGGCAATTGATGATACTGGGAGCAACCAAGCTAACGGTAGAATCAGGGCGGAGAGTCATAACAGCACAGAGGAAAAATGATAAATGCCAAAAACATATACTAAGTCCTGGTTAGACAATGATACATTTGCCGCTTGGACTTTTCTGTCCCCCGCGCTAATTTTACTAAGTATCTTCATCATTTGGCCCATCGCTTATTTGTTCTACCTCAGTTTTACTGCGGGAAGTTTCACCTCATCAGGTACTACTTGGGTCGGCTTGAAAAATTATTCGCGCTTGTTACTCACCCCAGATTTTTGGCAAGTCTTGGGGAACACAATTTATTTTACCGTTGCCACAGTTATTCCTAGCCTAGTTATTCCCTTGGTGCTAGCAGTGCTATTAGACAAATCTCTCGCCTTGCGGGGACTGCTGCGGAGTGCCTATTTTCTGCCTTCAATCATTTCCCTAGTAGCAGCTGGTTTAGGCTTTCGCTGGCTATTTCAAAGCGATGGACCCGCAAACGCGTTTTTAGACTTTTTTGGCATTGCACCCATTCCTTGGCTAGGAAGTACAACTTGGGCAATGCCTGTACTAATTATCTTGAGTATTTGGAAGCAATTAGGCTTTAATATGGTGGTATTTTTAGCAGGGTTGCAAGCAGTTCCTCCCAGTCGCTATGAAGCAGCAGAACTGGATGGCGCTAATGCTTGGCAGCAGTTTTGGCACGTTACCCTGCCGGGATTGCGTCCGACAATGATTTTTGCTACCGTCACCACAGCTATTTTTACATTACGCAGTTTTGAGCAGGTTTATGTAATTACAGGTGGTGGACCCCTCAATTCTACTAACTTGCTGGTTTACTACATTTACCAAGAAGCTTTCGCGCAATTTGATTTTGGTTACGCCGCCGCCGCCGCCACAGTATTGTTAGCCGTTACCTTAGTCTTTGTCTATTTGCAGTTACAAACTTGGGGGGATGATTGACACTCTCCGAGCTAAAGCAACGGAGATTCTTAAGACCTCACGGACTTAATATCCTGATTACTCAGGTTTCCAAACTCACCACGTTTGCTCATAGAGCGTGGTGATATCTTTTGGACGTTTAGCTGTTAAACAGCAAGTTTCGCGGAGTCCCCACGTACTATTTTCAAACCTCTATCTCTAATGGTCTTTGCTGCACCAATGTCAGCGTGTTCGTGATATCCGCATTTTGTGCAAATGAACTTTTCATGATCACGATTTAATTTATCAATATGCCCACAACTTCTGCATTCTTGTGAAGAATATTGAGGATTAATTTTGATTATGACCTTTCCTTGCTTTGCAGCCAGATACTCAATCTTTGAAATTAATTCACCCCAACTTGCATCAGAAATGGCACGATTCAAGCCTTTCTTTCTTGATTGCCCATTTTTGAGAAACCTGCCAGTTGTTTCATCCACTTTAACTTTGCAACGCTTAAACATCCCAGTGATGTTTAAGTTTTCTATTGCAATAGCATCAACTTTCCTAGATGTTATAGTATTGGCGACATTCCACTGGTAAGCTACTCGTTTATCTCTAATTTTCTTATGAAAACGCCCTAACTTATTTGCCGCTTTCTTGCGATTTTTACTACCCCTAACTTTTCTGCTAACTCGCCTCTGCCTAATTTTTAAAGTACGCCTAGCTTTTCTGTTAGTTGAAAATTTAGGATGATCGATTTGATGCCTATCCGACAAGTGAACAAGTTTTGTTATTCCTAAGTCGCAACCAAGGACAGAACTAACTTCATTCAGTGGCTTTGATGCGTAATCTGGCACACTTTTATCTTCTATTCTAATCGAAACATACCACCCATCTTGACGCTTTCTGAGCGTTGCAGCTTTGATGGTGAATCCATTCGGTATGAACCGGGAATCAAAGAAACGCATCCACCCTAATTTAGGAAGATAGATTTTATTTCCTTGAACTTTTATACCCATTTGGTAAGTGAAAGATGTAAAGTTACTCCGATTTTTAAACTTCGCAAAGCCTCTACCATCTCCTGACGGAGACGCTACGCGAACAAAGAAGTTTTTGTAAGCGGTGTCAAGGCGTTTTACGTTCTGCTGCAACACTGTAGAATCAATTTCGCCAAACCACGGTCTAGCTTTCTTTAACTCTGGTAATGCAGTTATTTGTATATTTCCAGCATTGCGTCGTGGGTTTCTAGGCTTACCATCTTTATCAGTCTTAGCATCTTTCCAAGGCTCTCCACTTGCACCATTTTTACTAACCAAACAAGTCAGTGGACTAGCTTCTCCTTTAGTTCTAATGTCACAATAACTTCCCTGAATGAATTGTTGTCCATATTGGGCTATTCTGTCAGCCAAATTCCAGTTGTAAGTAGAACGAAGCATATTTAGCCATGCGTCCATTTTATGGAATTGAGTAATATTAGGGCGCAATTTAAAAACAAAGTTTGTTAACAAATATATCACCTCCCTGTTGTCTATTAGCTTACTAGACTATACACTACATATATACAAAATGCCATCAGCAAATACGAAGAGATGGGAAGTTTTTCTCCAGATAAATACAGGCATGAAGGGAACGCAATATCACTTATTAACTATCACTTTGTTTTGATCCCTAAACGCAGAAAAAAAGTATTAATAGCTGCTATAGCAGATAGATTACAAGAAGTTATCTGCGAGGTTTGTAACGAGAATAGATGGAAAATTATTGCAATGAAAATCATGCCTGACCATGTTCACCTATTTTTGAATGTGAAACCGACAGATAATCCTTCTCAAATTATGAATAGAATTAAGGGACGAGCTTCCCATCACTTGAGGAAAGAGTTTCCAGAATTACTTAAACTCCCAACTCTATGGACACCCAGCTATTTTGTTTCCACTGCTGGGAACATTTCTACAAAAAATGTAATAGAATATATAGTGCATCAAAAAGATTAAATCGGAACACCCTAAAGGGTGCTACTAGCCTTCTCCCAAGGGGAGACGCAAAGGGCGAACATCCCCTGCCTTAAGTACGAGATGCGGTGCTTACGCACCTATCTCTCAGGGGTTTTCGGCATTTCTCTTATAAATTCTTTTGTGGGTTATTTGTAGTAGGGGCGGGTTTACCAATATCTGGAGTTAATGAACAATGATATCTGCGAACCCGCCTCTACTGGTGTTTTTATTTGAGGGCTTCAGCCCTCACTACAAACATTTTTAAACTTTCTTTAACCAGCTAAACATGGCGCGTAAATCTTTGCCCACTTCTTCAATGGGATGTTCGGCTTCTTGGCGGCGCATGGCGGTAAATCCTGGTTTACCAGATTGATTTTCTAAGACGAATTCTCGTGCAAATTGCCCAGATTGGATTTCGCTGAGAATCTTCTTCATTTCAGCTTTGGTGGTGTCGTTGACGATGCGAGGGCCACGGGTGTAGTCGCCATACTCAGCTGTGTTAGAAATGCTGTCGCGCATTTCGGCTAGTCCACCTTCTACAACTAAGTCAACAATTAGTTTAACTTCGTGGAGACATTCAAAGTAAGCCAATTCTGGTTGATAACCAGCTTCGACTAAGGTTTCAAAGCCGGCTTTAATTAAGGCGCTTAAACCACCACACAATACTGCTTGTTCACCAAACAAGTCTGTTTCGGTTTCTTCGCGGAATGTGGTTTCAAGAATACCGGCGCGTGTACCACCGATACCTCTAGCGTATGCCATAGCGCGATCGCGTGCCTGACCACTAGCATCTTGATAAACTGCAAATAGCGCTGGTACGCCTTGTCCCTGTTCATAAGTCCGACGCACTAAATGTCCGGGGCCTTTGGGTGCTACCATTACCACGTCTACGTTAGCAGGTGGTACGACTTGGCTAAAATGAATATTAAATCCGTGGGCGAAGGCGACAACGTTTCCTGCTTCAAGATTTGGTTCAATCTCTTCTTTGTAAACTGTCTTTTGGACTTCATCAGGTAATAAAATCATGATGAAATCAGCAGCTTTCGCAGCATCCGCCACAGGTTTCACAGTTAAACCAGATGCTTCGGCTTTTGCTGCTGACTTACTACCCGGATATAGTCCCACAATCACATTCAAACCACTATCTTTTAGATTAAGGGCGTGGGCATGACCTTGGGAACCATAGCCAATGATGGCAATCGTTTTTCCAGCCAAAAGGTCTAAATTGGCATCTTCGTCATAATACATCCGGGCCATATGCATCTCCTGTCAGCAGCTTTGTCATTAATTAGCAGCTTTAGATCATACCTTAAAAGAGTGGGGAATGGGGAGTGGGGAGTAGGGAGTGGGTAAAATTATGACGTGGCTTGATCAATTTTTTGCACTTCTGCCTCTGATAGTTTCACATCGACAGCACGCACCGAGTCTTCGATGCTGGAAACTTGGCTAGCACCAGGAATGGGTAAAATACAGGGCGACTTGGAACGCAACCATGCCAAGACGATACAGTATAATGATACGTTTTTTTCTTGGGCTAATTGCGCGATCGCCTGAAAATCTGGCAAGTTGGCATGGCGACGCATTCCCCCAAAGGGACTCCAAGGTAAAAAGGTAATTTTTTCCTGTTCACAATATTGCAAAACGCCATCAGTTTCTGGCTGTCGTTCCCAAGGACTGTATTGATTCTGCACAGAGACAATATCTACTACATTTTGTGCTTGTTTGATTTGCTCTACAGAAAAGTTAGAAACTCCCACAAATCGAATTAAACCGGCTTCTACTGCTTCTTTGGCTGGGGCGAGTGATGCTTCTATGGTAAAGTTAGGATCTGGGGAATGGTATTGCCACAAATCAATGGGTTTGTCTCCTCCTAAAATCTCAAAGCTTTCCCGAATTGTTTGGCGTAAATGTTCTGGGTTGCCGTTGCGTCCCCAACTACCATCAGGTCGCATCAGACCGCCTTTAGTAGCGACAATGACTTGGCTAATATCACCTTTGTAAGTTGTCAGAGCTTGTTGAATTAATCGCTCGTTGTGGTGCTTGTCGGACTCATCTTTGCAGTAAGAGTCGGCAGTGTCAATAAATGTAATCCCCAAATCTAAGGCGCGATGAATGACTGCAATTGATTGGGATTCTGGGGGGCGATCATAAATTGACATGGGCATTCCACCCAAGCCGATTGCACTAACATATACACCTGTGTTTCCTAGTTGTTTGGTTTCCATGTTTTTCGTTTGCAGTACCATTACTTAATTTAGTCACTGCTGAGGGATTTTTGACAATTCATCTATGGGGTGGTTTAATTGGGCTAGGATGACTGTGAGAACGCTGTGTAGAGAAAATAACTATGAAGTTGAATCGGATTACCAGCAATCCTGCTCGAATGAATGGACAACCCTGCATTCGAGACTTACGGCTCACTGTTCGTCGCGTCATTGAGTTACTGGCAACTTATACTGAGCGAGAGGAACTGCGGCGAGAGTTTCCTGAGTTGGAAGATGAGGATATTCAGCAGGCTTTGTTACATAAATCGCAACCATAGCAAGTTTGAGTTGTTTCCCCAGCCATACTGAGATTAATTTCATCCATTTGGGGGTTGATTATGCAGGTCTCGACGAAATCGCCACAAAAATCGGCTGTGTTTGTCAGTGCTTTATTGGGTGGGGTGATATTTAGTAGTTGTGCTTCTTCTGTACAGCCATCTTTAGATTCGGCTTTGTCTTCGAGCGATCGCCTTGAGAATTTCGCAGCAGCACCGCCTACAATGAGTGAGAGTAGCCCCCAACAGGCGGAAGCTGCACCAGTCAACCGCGCCAGTCCTCAACTGATTAAAAAGGCTGCAATGACTGTAATTGTTAACTCTGTAAGTGAGAGTATCGATGCTGTCTCCCAAATTATTAATCAACAACAAGGGGATTTAATCGGTTTAAACGAACGTCAGCCGACACGGAAAACTTCTCGCCATACTGCATCGATGACGCTGCGAGTTCCGCAAAACCTTCTAGAACCTACTATAAAAGAATTAGCTAAATTAGGCACTGTGAGTAATCGTAATATTACCGCAGAAGATGTGGGCGATCGCCTAGTGGATTTCCAAGCTAGATTAAATAACTTGCAACGAACTGAAGCCAATTTACAAAAAATTATGGATCGTTCTGGTTCCATTCCAGATGTGCTAAGTGTTGCTCAAGAATTGAATAACGTCCGACAATCGATAGAACAAATTGATGCTCAATTAAAAAGTTTAAAAAATCAAGTTGCATATTCCACCGTTACACTGAACCTAGAAGCAGCGATATCTAGCAGCATTCCCCAGATTACCTTAGCATCCCAAATTCAAGAAACCTGGAATAACTCCACAGACTCATTAGGTAAATTGAGTGTGGGCTTGTTGAAATTGGGTATTTGGTTAATGGTTTACAGTCCGGTGTGGTTCATTTTAGCTGCTGGGATCTATGGCGTTACTCGTTGGCGGCGAACCCAGAGAGCAATTTTGGTAGATATCCCAGAATCAACTCATTCCGATTAACGAATTTCCTGAAATCACATAATGAGTTTACAGATTGTACTAATTAACACGAAACAATGAGGCTGATGAATGCCAAGATCAAAAGTAGGAAGCTAAGAGTATTGAAATTAATATGCCAGAAATACGCGAATCCATCGCTCAACACTACCACGAACGGACTAAATACGATCCTGAGACTCTTGCCTCTAAATCTCAAGGTTTAGACTGGGCTAAACAGCCAGTGCCGTTTAAAGAGTACAAAATTGGCACAACTTTTGACCTCAAACCCTATATCCAAGACACATTAGAGACATTTGCGAATAACCCGGATTCTCAATGGTGGCAGAGACTTTCACGGTTATTATTTCGCAGTTATGGACTGACGGCCAGAATGCCTTCAATGGGGAGTGCGGTATATTTACGCGCTGCGCCCAGTGCTGGGGGGTTATATCCGGCGGAAGTGTATCTAGTCTCCCGTGGTACGCCGTTATTACCGCCGGGATTATATAACTATCAGTGTCGGACTCATTCTTTGATGCATTATTGGGAAAGTGATGTTTGGCAGGCTTTGCAAGAAGCTTGTTTTTGGCATCCCACGATTGAAAATACCCAATTGGCAATCATCGTAACTGGGGTTTTTTACCGTTCAGCCTGGCGATATGAAGATAGAGCCTATCGCCGCATATTTTTAGATACGGGGCATCTGTTGGGCAATATCGAGCTAGCTGCGGCAATGAATGACTATCGTCCACACTTGATTGGTGGTTTTGCCGATGAAGCAGTCAATGATTTACTATATATAGATTCGCAACAAGAAGGAGCGATCGCTGTCCTGCCTCTGGCAGACTTATTAGATATTCAACAAAATTTACCACTGGGATGTACAGCCTTACCTTCTGGTAGCGAAACGAATTATCCACCCATTCCCGATGGTGAACTGCTGAAATATTTTCATCGTCACACCCAAATTCAACCAGGTGTAACTGGTAAGGTAAATTTACCAAAGGTGAAACCAGAGAAAATGTTGGAGGATAAATACAATTTTCCGTTCTGTCTAAAAATTCCCACAGCTACCACACCGATTGAGTGGGGAGAAAAACTGTCAGATTTGGAAACCACCATGTACAAGCGACGTTCTACCCGCGCTTACAGTGGTGAGAATTTAACCTTCGATGAACTCAAAAGCTTACTCGATTTCACCTATCAATCACAAAATTACATTGACCAAGGTTTAGATAGTTATCCAGACTACTTTGACCTGAATTTAATTGAAACATTTATTGCTGTGAGTGGGGTAAAAGGTCTGGAGTCAGGCTGTTACTATTACGCACCCAAAGCCCAAGAATTGCGGCAGATTCGCTTCAAAAACTTTCGCCGGGAGTTACACTTTCTCTGCTTAGGGCAAGATTTAGGGCGAGATGCCGCCGCCGTGCTTTTCCATACAGCTGATCTTAAATCCGCGATCGCACAATATGGCGATCGCGTTTACCGTTATTTACACATGGATGCGGGACACTTGGGACAACGCTTGAACTTAGCCGCAACAAACCTGAGTGTAGGTGTGAGTGGTATCGGTGGCTTCTTTGACGACCAAGTAAATGAGATTTTAGGCATTCCGGCTGACGAAGCTGTGATATACGTGACCACACTGGGAAGACCAAGGTAATCAGTTATCAGTTATCAGTTATCAGTCAAGAGACATAATTTACCTCATGTTTTGTTAACTGTTAACTGATTTAAAACATCAGCTTGTAGAAGGAACACAAACGCAATTTTCCAACTGAGAAATCAGAGTTTCACGGTCTAAATCTTGACCAATAAACACTAATTGAGTTTTTGGTGTACCTTTCCATTCGTCATCATCCAAAGTAAAACGTTTACCGCAAAGGTGGAAAATATGACGATTGGGACTTTCCTCAAACCAGATAATTCCCTTAGCCCGGAAAATATTTGCAGGTAATTCATTATCTAAGAAATACTGAAACTTTCTGATATTAAAAGGCTGGTCACTTTGAAAAGAGATAGAAGTAAAACCATCATTTTCTAAATGGTGGGAATGATCATGGTGTTCATGATCATGATCATCGTGTTCACATTTTGAGTGATCATGATCGTGGTGTTCATGGTCGTGATCATGTTTATCCGCTTTATCAAAATACTTTTCAGATGCAAACAGACCCACACTGAGAATTAAAGGCAGTGGAACTTGCGATCGCTTCGTGCGGATAATTCTAGCACCTTCTTTGATTTCATTGATTTTGCGTTCCAAATCATTCAAAGCCGCCTCATCAACCAAATCTGCTTTATTGAGCATAATGATATCACCATAGGCAATTTGACTATATGCCGCCTCAGAGTTAAATAAATCCAGGCTATAGTTAGCTGCATCGACTACAGTGATAATCGAATCGAGACGAGTTAAATCGCGTAATTCTGTACCAAGAAAGGTTAAAGCAACTGGTAACGGGTCAGCCAGTCCAGTGGTTTCTACTACCAAATAATCAAGATTATCTTGGCGTTCTAAAACTTGGTAAACTGCATCTACTAAATCATTATTAATAGTGCAGCAAATACAACCGTTGCTGAGAGCTACCATGTTTTCTTCGGTAGAAACAATTAGCTCATTATCAATGCCAATTTCCCCAAATTCATTCACTAATACAGCAGTTTTCACACCTTGCTGATTACTGAGGATATGATTCAATAAAGTTGTTTTGCCACTACCAAGAAAACCAGTAATAATTGTGACTGGCATTCCTTGCTTGGGGGCATCCATTGCTGTAGATTCGGAAGTAACTACTGATTGCATAGTGATGTGATTAAATATCAAAAAGTGAAATAATTTGTAATTCGTAATTTGTAATTCGTAATTACGATAGCGTCAGGGTTTTATTTGTCGGGAAGGGATGGTTTATTCCTGCCGTGCCGTACTAGCATAGGGATGATGGGCTGTGATTGCAGCTGTTTTACCCTATTATTACCAATAATTGCTGCTACAAGCCTCCTGATTTATCTGTGGAATCAATCGAAACTACATCGCTGTGCTGCATACGCTTGGCTAACTCAAGTCTAAAATTCTCAAGCCCCTTAATCTAAAATTTAAAATCTAAAATCTAAAATCGTATGACCCTAACTCTTTACAATACTCTCACCCGTCGTCAAGAAGCATTTGCCACAGTAGAACCAGGCAAGGTGAAGATGTACTACTGCGGTGTGACGGTGTATGATTACTGCCATTTGGGTCATGCCAGAGCTTGTATAGTGTGGGATATAGTGCGTCGATACCTCCAGTTTATCGGTTATGAGGTGCGTTATATCCAAAATTTTACCGATATTGATGACAAAATTCTCAAGCGATCGCGTGAAGAACATTCATCGATGGAAGCTGTGGCGGAACGTTATATCAACGCCTATTTTGAGGATATGGGACGGCTGGGAATTAAAGAAGCTGATGAGTATCCTCGTGCGACTCACACTATGAACGGGATTCAGCGATTAATTCATGAGTTGGAAAATAAAGGTTTTGCGTACCCGTCTAACGGTGATGTTTACTATGCAGTCCGGCGGTTTAATGAATATGGTAAGCTTTCCGGGCGCAAATTAGAAGATATGCAAGCCGGGGCTAGCGACCGTGTGCAGGTAGCAGATCCCGAATTGTCCAAAAAGAAAGATCCCTTTGATTTTGCCCTGTGGAAAGCCGCCAAACCAGGAGAACCCGCTTGGGAATCATCTTGGGGGCCAGGTCGTCCGGGATGGCATATAGAATGCTCGGCAATGGTGCGCGATCGCTTGGGTGAGACAATAGATATTCATGCTGGTGGGGCTGACTTAATTTTCCCCCACCATGAAAACGAAATTGCCCAATCCGAAGCCGTCACAGGTAAACCCCTAG
>REBL01000135.1 GCA_007692755.1 Nodularia sp. (in: cyanobacteria)
ATACCATCATCAGACAAGGGTGGATCATAACGTCTTTGGGCGGTGAGAAACCAATCAGGGTTGACGAAATCGAGGCGGTTAGCGTGTCTTGCAATCCAAACTATTTGATTCATGAGAGAATTTGATATATTTCCCGCAGGCTAAAGCCTGGGGCTACACGAAATAAAACCACGCCTGAGCGGGCTTCCAATTTAATATACTCTGATGTTGAGGAGCTTTGTCTAGCACAAAGCCAAGTCTCGCCTATAAAAAAACCGAGGTTTCAGCTATCTGAGTTGACACACAGCATTTGGTTCCCATTCTTTTGAAATTCATAAGCAACTTGTTTGATTTCTACCGCATATCCCCGTTGTTGTAATTCATTGATGACTGGTTGCAGCCAAGGAGATGGTTCACCAGATAATTGTAACAGTGGAAAAATGCGTACTTCCTTGGCAACTCGGCACATTTCCACAATAGATGCTAAATGAAACTCTACTGAAAGTTGCTCAGAATAGGTAAATAATAAGTGGGAACACAAAGCTAATTCAAATTGATTTGTGGCACAGGGTAAAACAGGTAATTCATCTTTTAGATAACGCCCTTGATTAATTCCGTTAGGGAAATCTATTAAAAATTGACGCATTGCTGACATCCGAATTTCACCCATCATTTCCGGTGATGGGATATTCTGCCAAACATAGAATTCTTGATTGGCTTTAACGCCTTGGATAACTATTTCATAAGTGTCTTGAATGCGTTGGGCAATTTCATCGGCGGTGAACTGATAAATCGGGTCACAAGAAATAACTTTGTAGCCTTGAAGTGTCATTTCCGCATTGAAACTAGCCGGTCCACCAGCACAATCGAGTGTATTCAATTTTAATTCTTCAGGAGTTAAATCAAACATCTGGGTATATTCAAGCAGTGAACGTCCCCAAGGAATGATGCTTTCGAGTTGAAGACCCATTTATTTGACCTGTAATTAACTTAAATTGCCTAAAACCCCAGTAAAAGGTGATATTTTACGGTAGCTTGCAAATTATACCAAAATTAGAGGTTTAGTACCTATTTGCCTCTCTCATCCCCTCCTCAAACCTAAACCGTTGCATAAAGCGGCGGTCGATCCAATCTTTCCAGCACCATAAGAGTTGATGCGGGGGTGTAGTAAAAGCACCTTTGGAAGCGATCGCGCGTTTGTCACCAGTACCAATTAAACTGAGATATTGCTGCTGTGGTTTATAGGATTTGAGTGGCTGACCTAATAAAGCTCTTTGTAAATTTTCAAACAATGGCTGACCTTGGCGCACAGCAAACACCCCAGCTTTGGGACGAGGATGATTGACCATTGTGGCAATATCACCCGCAGCAAATACCTCTGGGTGAGTTTGAGATTGTAATGTATCTTCGACTAAAATAAATCCTTGGTCATCAGTAGCCAGTCCCGTGGTTTTTAACCATTGGGGTGCTGATGCTTGTGTCACCCAAAAAATTTTATGACACTCTACCAATAACCCAGATTCACATTTAACCTCAAATATTTCTTCAGTTTCTCTGTTGGCTAATATGCTGTACTGTGGTGCAACTTGGCATACATTTTCTCCTAGATGCAAATTGATACCGCGCTTCCTTAAAATCTGCTGAAATTGATGTTGCACTGAATGATGGTAATTAGGTAACAGTGTTTCATGACGCTGGAATAAATGAACTTCCAGATTTTGAATTGGTTGCTGATTTTGTTGCAAAATCTCATGTAAATGAGTTTGCATCGACAGTGCTAACTCCACACCACCAGCACCACCACCTACAATCGCTATACTAATGAATTTTTGAGGATTTTTGGCTACACTTTCTAGTAGCTGATACCAATATTGCAATAATTTTGGTACTGGTTTAGCGGCAATTGCATATTCTGTGGCACCTAATACAGATATCGTGGCTGGAGTACTGCCAATATCAATAGACAAGATATCAAAGTCTACGGTTGCACGGTTAGCACAAATCACTTTGTGGTTATTCAAATCCAGTCCCACGGCTCTATCAATATATAACTGAGATTGAGCAAAATTAGCCAATTTGCGTAAGTCTATGTGGCATTCATTATGTCTATAAAATCCCGCAATATGTCCTGGTAGCATTCCAGAGTATGGTGTATCTGAGGCTGGGGTAATCAAAGTCAAATTGACTCCTGGCAAAGGATTCATGCCAAATTTTTTTAATACAATGGCATGGCTATGTCCGCCACCAATTAACACTAAATTTTGGTTTATAAGCTGTATCTTTTTTTGCATTTGTATACTTTTATGATTCAGTGATTATTGAGAGTAGATCCTAATGTTAATCTTCTTGTTAGCTTGATTCTGGGTGATTATAGTCTGGTTTTTTAACTTTAGGCTAAATTTACAAAGTCAGCAAATTTATTACTAAAAATAAAATCTATTTGTAGGTATAATAAAATTATACTAATTCAAATGCAATTTCAGTTTCATCACTAATTATACATACAAAAGAAATCGTATTTATTTTTATATTTTTGACACAAAAAATCCTTGTTTTTACTAATGTTTAATTTTTTTTCTCCAACCACAATAGGGTAAATTAGTAACAGTTCAAGAGTAGTATCTGTATGTTGATAGGCATTATTAATACTTACAAAGTATTAGGACAATTAAAACAGCATTTAACGAATAATCCGATACCATTAAAAGAAATCATCCTGGGGATGGTTATTGCTCAAGAAAAAGTAATAGATATTACTTTTTCAGCATTTCAAAATCCTTTGTTTTTAGTTGCAAAACAGCTAAATAATGAAAATATGGATAACAGGCTAGCAGTAATTTATGATTTAGAGGAATTTTCCCAAAATTATCCGCAATATCATTGGGAAATAATGGGTATTCTCACTAATTTTGTGCAAAATTATGCTGCTGATATCAATCGAAATGAGTTTAACAACAATCCATCACCAACAATTCCTACAGATATTCAAGTAGCCCTGACGGTAATTGGCAGAAGAAATACTAATCAAGACGAGTCAGACGGACAACTGGATTTGAGCCAGACAGATATGAGAGGAGCGAATCTCAATCAAGCTAACCTAGAACTGGCAAATCTCTATCAAGTTAATCTCTCTGGGGCTAACCTTTCTGGGGCTAACCTCTCTGGGGCAATTCTCAGTGCTGCTAACCTCCGTGAGGCGAATCTTTCTGGAGCTAACCTGTCTGGGGCAATTCTCAGTGCTGCTAACCTGTCTGGGGCAAATCTGGCGGGCGCTAATTTGCAACAGGCTAACTTATATCTAGCGAATCTACACGGAGCTATTCTCGGTGATGCTATACTCAAACAAGCAAATCTCCGAGAAGTTAAATTTGTATGACAAACATGAGACATCTGGGGAAAAATGATGTCAGGAGTTGTCATGCTTAGTGTTTATAAGGGTTATGGATAACACATATTTAAATTGGGATCACCAGTCACGCTTCAACGTGTGCGCTCATAGCCTGATCCTCATACAGGCGATCGCATAATTGCTCTACCGCATAAATGAGATTACTGTTATATTTAATGCTATCGAATCCAGAAAAATAGTATGACTTAAGTCTTATGGTATATGTTCAAAAATTCTTATTTGTGGGGCATATTCAAATTTTAAGCTAAATGATATACTAATTTTTCCTAAACCCTAAGTAATAATTCTGTGT
>REBL01000026.1 GCA_007692755.1 Nodularia sp. (in: cyanobacteria)
AGGGTAAAGCCGAAGCTGCATTACTAGCATCATTACTGCATTACGGACAATTAAGCGTGGCAGAAATAAAGAACTATTTGCACGATCATTCAGTACCAGTACGGTTGTGTGCTTAATTTTCAAAACGTCATCAAAATTTAACTACATCCATCATCAGTTAGATACAGTTATCTGAAATAGTGTTAACATTGGTTTACAAGTATGAATAAATATTAAAAAATATTATGTTGATTGTTATCTTACTATTTGATGTAGCCCTGGTAGCGTGGTCTCTGCACCTGATGGAAAAAGCTGTAGAGCATAAAGAATTTTCTTTAATGCTGGCTGGGACATTAGTTGCTCTCGCAGCTGCTGCTATGTTGGTAGTTTATTTCCTCATGGGACACTGTATGACTTATCTGTTACAAGTGTCCTAAAAAATCCTGTGTAACAGAAGATAAACTTTACATTTAATAAATCCGGCTTGACAAAGTTCAAATATTAAGAGATTATAGATAAGAATCCTAGGGGGCTATAGCACAGTTGGTAGCGCGTCTCAATGGCATTGAGAAGGTCAGCGGTTCGAATCCGCTTAGCTCCATATTTTAATAATCCAGTCACGAAAACTGGAATGGTAAATTTGGTACTGGGTTTCATCTCCGGTTTTTTGCCGTTGGAGGAACTCCAGCCAATTTTCTAGTATTTCCTCAACTGTAAATTCATCGATATCGAGAATATCCGCTATCGCCTTGGCGGATATTGGTTGCTGTTGAGTTGCTAATATATTCAGAATGGCGTGGCTAAATTCCTGCGGTAGTGCAGGTGGGAGCATCGTTTGTAAATGTTCGACCTCTGCGCCTCTGTGGTTCGATACTCTTCCCCATAAACCAAGTACGCACCCAATCAATCCACCAAACCTAAAAGATTGATATTTCATCCATCCTGTGGGTGGCTTAAAACATTATATTTTGCCATAATTCTCTATCTTTCTATAGTGCCTGACATAGAACGAAAGTTTCTAACCTTAAAAAAGGCCAAAAATTAAACTTCCAACCTTTTTAGCTAAGAAATATCATCAAACTGGAGGCTTTTATGACATCTACCAACATTAACCCTGTCCAGCAAAGCGCATCCAAATTTAAACAGTTGGATATAGACGATAAACTAGCAGTAATGGGGCGACTTTATACCCAAATTGCTAATCAACTTCCTGCTGATATGATAGATGCCTTACCAACAAAAAAACCAGCAGAGTTAGTAGTACAAATTCAGCAAGTTTCCCCAGAAGAACAACTTTATGCATTGCGTGACTTGCTACCAGCCACAAAAAATGATCAAGATGAAATCATGCTTGATCCACATCCTACCAAAGCCACAGTAGAACTTGCACAAGGTGGAACCACAATTCCCACAGGTGAGTATGGCGTAATGAAACCTGAAGCGAAAGTGGCTTTTTGGTCTCTGTTAGCTGCAAGATTGGGAACTACAATCATTGATATTCCCCACGACTATAGCCTTTCTAAACCTGCAACAGAAGTATTTAACACCCTCAAATCCTTAGAACCTAACGATTTAGTATCCTTCTTAAAGCAGGTGCTATAAGTAGCAAATATATAGATACCCGACTTCTTTGAGAAGTCGGGTATCTGACCCTTTCGTTATGTGCAGTAATCTTATTTTTTACCTGTGATCTGTTTAATCAAATTGCCAATTAAAGGTAACTGTTCTAATACTATTTTTATCAAATCTACAGTGTTTGTCTCAGATAAGCGGTCATCTTGACGCAGTTGTAAAACCCCAATTAAGACAATAAATATAGCTGTGCCAATAATTGTTAAAGCTAGATAATGAAATGGTAACAAGCCACCGAAAAATGCAATCATACAAAATACAATTACAAATACGAATAAATAGAACATTCCATTTCTAAACGCAAAAGGCAATTTAACTTGCTCTGCTGGTTGAGGCTTTTCTCCATCATTAGAATTTTGTGTCATCTCATTCTTTCCTTGTTGGATTATTGCTTTTTCTACTGGAGCAGTATAATAAGTATTGTAAGTATCTCCTCCTCGTATTTTGGGTTCGTCTTGAGTTAGCTGATTTCTATCCATTACGTCATCAATTAAGCCCAAAACGTTGACTTTTTCAAAACTGATATCACATTCAACATCATATTTTTCATTAGCAATCCGGTTTCTTAAACGTTCAAACGTATAAAAATGGGGAGTTTGATTATTTATACAAACTGAACAATTACAAGGAATTAATTTATTAAACTTTAATTGTTTATAAGAATTATGTATTTTATCAAATTCGTGAGTTATACGGGTTAATAAATCTCGTTTGTGTAAACCAGCAATCCTAATTTTAATTTCCCGTTTGTCGTAATATTCAATTATCTCTGCTTTCGTTTCATCTAAACTGAGAATAACCCCGCTTTTCCAAAAATATTTCTGTTCATCAATTAAGCCGTGCATGGCAACTATAAACTGAGTCATAATACCTTTGGGCATGAAATCATAAGTATAACGTAAAATTATATTTTTACTCTCATCCCAGTTATATTCCGGCTGTTTTTCAGATAATAGTTGTGGCGCGATGTAATTTTGAGGATTATTAGGAATTTCGTAACACAAATTGAAATTCATCATCAATTTCAGCAAATCGCCTTGCTTGACAGCATATTGTTCTTCCTGCCAAATATTCTGCAATTCTTTCCAAGTGAATTTACCAAAGTTATTAACTACTTCTTTATTATCCAGCACTTTATAGACTGCATCAGTACCCCAGGTGGGTTTAAGGATAACAATATTTTTTAATATAGGGTCATCTTGGAAGTGTAAGCATACACCTAAATCATGCAGATAGCCACTTAATTGCAACTTGTCTTTTCGTAGGGTAAAACCGTTTTCTTGACAGATTTGTAAATATTCATCCAAGTTGATATAGTTACGGGGGTCATTTTCCAACTCTTCCCGGACTTTTACCCAAGTTTTGGGGAGTGGTTCACCAATATGAGGTAGAGAATTAATGTGATGCTTGATTTCTCGCAGTAATTCTGGTAAACCTCTCTTCGTAGCAAAGTTGGTTGCTAAGGTTTTTTGCAAATTGCTAAATCGTCCTCGTAATTGCGGTTCATTGATTTCACGGTTACGGTCTTGCTTTTCATTTTTGACAATTAATACTGGACTGTTATCACTCAGTAATTCCACTACATTCAGCCAGTAGTTAAAATTGGTATCTTCCTTGCGGTTATCGGCTACCAAGGCATACAGAGACCGCTTAGTGAGGAAAAATTGGTGGGTAGCATGATAAATTTCTTGTCCTCCAAAGTCCCAGATATTCACTCGAAAATCTCGCTCATTTTCTGTTGTAAATTGCCACTGAATCACCTCAATTCCCTGTGTAGAATCTTCCTCTTGTAGTTGATAATCGGAGTTTTGAATTTTCTTTGCCAGAGTAGTTTTACCTGCACCACCTTCACCCACAATCAGCAATTTAGCCTCATACAGATAATCTGTGCCTTCCGCCTCTAATTGTCGGAAATAATCTTTAATTGCTTCCAGACCTTTTTTTACAACTTCCAGTGGTGGCTTTTCAATTGGGTTGTCGCTTAAATCCAGGTGGGTGAGATTTTGCAGACTGGCGATCGCATCTGGCAATTTCGTGATTTGGTTGC
>REBL01000054.1 GCA_007692755.1 Nodularia sp. (in: cyanobacteria)
TTGTACCACCTGCTGTTTCTGTGAAAATGCCTTCTGTTTCTGCTAGTAGCTTGATGCCTTCAATAATTTCAGCATCATTGACTGATTCAATATTACCGCCAGTTTTCTTAGCCAGCTCAACAGCATAAATACCGTCGGCGGGATTGCCAATGGCCAGTGATTTAGCAATTGTATTCGGTTTGACTGGTTTAATAAAGTCGCGCCCTTCTTTAAATGCTTGGGCAATGGGTGAACAACCTTCGGGTTGAGCGCCACTGAAGCGAACATCTTTACCTTCCACCAAACCGACTTCCACAAATTCTTGGAAACCTTTATAAATTTTGGTGAATAGGGAACCAGAGGCCAGGGGAGCAACTACATGATCTGGTAGTTCCCAACCAAGTTGTTCTGCAACTTCAAAGCCTAGAGTCTTGGAACCTTCAGAATAATAAGGGCGCAAATTAATATTGACAAAACCCCAGCCGTGTGTATTAGCGACTTCGGAGCAGAGACGATTTACCTGGTCGTAGTTGCCCTTGACTGCCATCAGTGTAGGACTGTAGATTAAGCTACCCAGGATTTTACCTGCTTCTAAATCTGCGGGGATGAATACACAACAATCTAAACCGGCATGAGCGGCGATCGCAGCTGTAGAATTTGCCAAGTTACCAGTGCTAGCGCAGGAAACAGTAGTGAAACCCAATTCACGCGCCCGGCTGAGAGCCACTGATACCACCCGATCCTTAAAGCTCAAGGTGGGCATATTCACAGCATCATTTTTAATATAAAGCTTATTTAAACCCAGGCGACGAGCCAGGCGGTGGGAACGTACCAGGGGAGTCATTCCTGTTCCCACATCAATTACATTGTCAGTTGCGACGGGCAAAAAGGGACGGTAGCGCCAAATTGAATTGGGACCGGCGGCAATTTTTTCACGAGTAATCGTCAGACGTAACTCACTGAAATCATATTTGACTTCCAGAGGACCAAAGCATAACTCACAGACATGACTGGCTTTAAGTTCGTATTCCGCTCCACATTCTTTACACTTTAAAGCTCTTAAAGTCGAAGTTGTTGATTGGGTATCTTTGGTGATTGCCTGAGTCATAAATGAAGCCTTCCCTGTTTGTCGCTCAACTATCGCCTGATAGTAACATGAGTCAAAATACTCGTCAAACATACCCGACTATTTTTGTCGGGTATTGCTGTGTAATTCATCTCACATTCAGGTTTAACAGTGACTCAATCCCTGAGACAGAGGAGTCAATCAGGCATCACACACCATTCGTCAGAGGAGAAGCGCCTGCTGAGTTCTTAGGATCGACTTTAGGACAAGAACAGCCTTGAAACAGGAAGAGTCGGGACTGGTTCGGTGCGTCCCACCTTTGTTAACTCAAAGCACAAGAAAGGAGCGATCGCTATGACAATGACAGGACTGGATATTTTTGATACCACAATTCAAACAACAATTCCTTGGGTAAATGACCTGTGTAATAAGCTGGGCTGGGAAAGTAAGCACCAAGTCTTTCAGGCATTACGTGCCACATTGCACGCGTTGCGCGATCGCCTGACGGTAGCAGAAGCGGCACATTTAGGAGCGCAGTTACCCATTCTCTTAGGGGGTTTTTATTACGAAAACTGGCGACCTGGAGCAACTCCTACCAAAGAAAGGCATAAAGAAGCATTTTTACAGCATATCCGGGATTATTTCCGCAACACTGACCCCGAAATCGATGCTGAACGTGTCGTGCGTGCGGTATTTCAGCTACTGGCTGAACGGATTACCAGAGGTGAGATTGATGATGTGATCAATATGTTACCGCCGGCTTTGCGAGAACTTTGGCCTGAAGAAGTCAGAGCTTAATTTATCTGGAAACGCTATATAAAAATTCAACGAGGAACACAAATGGAATACGAAAGATTTGTAGATGCAGCTGGTAAGTTACCTTTTATCCCAGATAGAGAGACAGCTGATGCTGCTGTCAAAGCAGTTATTGGCGTTTTAGCCAGCAAACTAGAGGATGAACAAGCTCACCAGCTCAGTGACAATCTTCCTGAACCTCTAAACTATGAAAGACTGCATTCTCACCAAATCAGAAAGCTACCTATTTCTGCTGACGAGTATATTGCTGTGATTTGCGAACAATTCAAATTGGATGATATTCAAGCTAGTCAGCTGATCCAGGAAACTCTGCGAGTTACCAAAGAAGCTGTGAAAGACAAAATTAACGAATTTACATCACGCCTACCTGCTGACTGGAGTGCTTTAATTGAGGCGGCTTAATACTTAGAACTAAATTGGTAAAAAAAGGCGGTTGGCATATTGAACCAACTGCTTTTTAATGTAGTTAAAATTGTGGATAAATTTCCCCGCCGACTTACTTACTCTCATGACTACAGTTAGCGAATATTTATTTCATCGATTAGAAAGCTTAGGTGTCCAACATATATTCGGTGTACCCGGAGACTATGTACTAGATTTAATGGATGTCTTGAACCAAACCCCAATTAATTTAATTTGTAATTGCAATGAATTGAATGCTGGCTATGCCGCAGATGCCTATGCACGGGTCAGGGGTTTAGGTGCAGTTTGTATTACCTATGGTGTTGGTGGCTTTAGCTTAGTCAATGCTGTTGTTGGTGCTTATGCAGAAAGAGTTCCCCTAGTAGTAATTAGTGGTGCGCCTAACAGTTCTGTGAGAAAAGGTAACTTGCTTCTGCACCACACCACGGGAGACTATAATCTCCAGCTTGCCATTATGGAAAAAATCACAGTTGCTGCCGTCAACCTCACCAAAGCCAGTCAAGCAGCAAATCAAATTGATCAAACATTGGCGGCTTGTCTTTATTACAAACGACCTGTTTATATTGAAATTCCCTTAGATTTGGTGCATCAAGCTTGCACTCTGCCGGAAACTCAACCGCCGTCGTCATTCAAGTTAAAAAATCCAGAAACATTACCAGAAGCCTTAGAAGAAGCAGTAGAGGAGGCAGTTGACTTATTAGAAAAAGCACAGCGTCCCGTAATTTTAGCGGGTGTTGAATTTAATCGGTTTCGTTTACAAAATAAACTGCTGCAACTCTTAGAAACTACTGGTTATCCCCTAGCTACCACCATGCTGGGTAAATCTTGCATTTCCGAGATGCACCCCCAATTTATTGGTAACTATGTGGGGGCTTTGAGTCGAGATGATGTCTGTCAACGCATCGAAACGGCTGACTGTGTGTTGTGTCTGGGTGCAATTATGTCTGATATGAATTTGGGAGTATATACAGCTAATCTGGATGAGCGCAAGTTAATTAATGCCAACTCGGAGAAAGTCAAAATTAAGCATCATTTTTATCAACCTGTTTATCTCGGAGATTTTATTGATGGTTTAATTGCCAAGCTGCAAAAAAAAGAGGCTGAAACTTTGGAAATCACGCCAGCGTCGGATGTACTTTCTACAACTTTTATTCCCCAACCTGAAAACAAACTAACAAATCGGCGCTTTTATGAACGCATCAACCATTTTCTAGAAGATGGTTTTATTGTGATTGCTGATACTGGAGATGCCATTATTTCCACAATGGATTTATTAATGCCTCAAGAAACAGATTTTATTGGACAAGCTTTTTATTTATCCATTGGTTATTC
>REBL01000212.1 GCA_007692755.1 Nodularia sp. (in: cyanobacteria)
ACCGACCTGGATCATTCAGAACGACTGTGTGTACTCGGTACCAGGGTAGTCCCATTGACTACGCTCCTCCTCGATGAATTATGTTTACAAAGCAATTTTATTACCGAGATTCTGAGGGAAGAAGAAACAGTCGCTTGGGTGGGGTTAATCCTCCTGCTGCGCTGCTTTACCGCCATTCAGTGAACTCTCTGAGTTTTTTTTATTGCCAGGATCTTGAATTTAACCACAAATTAGTCTTGATAAATCAGACAGTGTGGCTAGTTTGGCAATATTTCGAGACGCTTAGTAGCTTGACTTTATCGGGTCACAATGGATCGCCTATATAACTACCGAGAGATTTTCTCAAGGAAAATTTCTCTCTGGTTTTTTGGGAACCAAGCAAACGCCTGTAAGACGTTTGGACATTAGGAAATACCACCCTTGAGTCAACAACTTTTTGAGCGTCTACGCAATTGCCAAGCAAAAATGAGAATGTTTTAAAAAGTGTAACTATATTGTGGACTTGTTTGCAAGCGTGTAAATAGATGCGATCGCATAGAATTTCTGTATCGTAAAGATACAAATCTCCCTGATAATTTATTTTGCGTATGTCTGGGCTGATGGAAATTTGATTATGTCAGACAGAATTCCACAGGCAAAAGTGCAGGGTTCAAAACCCTCGCAGGCGGCCTTGCAAGCAGCCGCTACGTGTCTAGGCTGAGTGGTTCGGCGACTGACTGTCGCCAGGGCTAATATGAATGTATCCTGAAATGGAATTTCGCTACAGTGCTGGAGTTTAGACTAAAAGCAAGCGATCATTAAAAAGAATTTACGTGTCGTAAGTATAAAATAAGGCAAAGAAAATCTGAGGTTAACACAGACCTGCTTTACCGGAATTGATATTAGTCCAAAATCAATATATTCACCTATTCGCCTATCTCAGATGCACCATTCTGGATATCACGAGCAGTTTTTTTAGCCCCTTCTATATATCCTGAACCAAATTCTTTAAAAGCTTCTGCTGACTCTTCGCCAATTTTTTGCAGTCTCTTACCAGGAGAACCTTCTGTTTCACGAGCCTCTTGATTCCATTCCCTGAGCGTTTTTGGTCTTTGGGAATCATCTTGCTGTATATCTTGACGGACTTGCTCTTTTAAAACTTGATTATTTTGCCCAAAAGCAACATTTGTCGTTAGCGTCATCAAAGCAACTAGGACAACAGCTAATAAACTTTTTATTTGAACTCCCTGAAGTAGGAAGTTAATGTGGTTCATCGTCCTAGAAATCAAATTCATCATGTCAATACTTTTTATTTGTGCTGTTTACAGTTTCAGAATATATTTGGCTCATTCCCAATTTAGCTATTTCATTTCATTGAAAAACTGACTTTGTTTTTAACTGAGATTATAAATAATCTCAATAAATAGAATGACTTTTAGTGATGAAATCTGCCAAAACTTTCACTATTTTTGAACCAATCAATTTTTTGAGATTACAAATAAATCTTACCTAAAAAAACAAAATTATCCTTCTAACGAAAGATATATATTGGCGATCAAAATATATGTCGCAGGTCTAATTAATTATGTTGGTGTTGACAAAATCTGAGAGAATGGCAAGCGATAGGCAAAGCCCCACCGGAGGCGATCGCCTACAAAAAATTATGATTAGGGATAAAGTAAATATACTTAATTATAAAATGCAGCAAACTTGACAAAAAACTTTTACAAGTATATACACGTACGTATTTAGTTAAATAAAACTGCCAATAGCCAGCAATATTATGTTGCGAATAATTGAGTATTACAGCCACATATCATAGTATAATAGCTAACCGCTAAGTTGAAAAATTTGAACAATATGACCTGGTTTTCCTTGAATGCAAGACGATGGAGTGGGATTCCACAATTTTTATCATTGTTTTGCCTGTGTGTACTTTTAGTTGTGAGTTGCGCTCCTCGTCAGCAGACAACGACTTTATCATCTGGTGCAGGTGATGGTCGAATTACTGTCGGTACAACACTGAAACCTAGAACCCTCGATCCGGCTGATACTTACGAGTTAGCTTCTTTGGGTTTGGTGTTAAATATGAGCGATCGCCTGTACACTTATGAACCAGGTAGCACGGAAATTAAACCCCAATTGGCGACAGCATTACCCCAAATCAGTGCTGATGGTTTAACCTACACAATCCCTATCCGTCAGGGAGTTGTTTACCACGATGAGACTCCCTTCAACGCCAAAGCAATGGAATTTAGCATTCAGCGATTTATTGAGAATAAGGGACAACCCTCGTTCTTGTTATCGGATACGGTGGAATCAGTCACAGCCACAGACGAATATGAATTAACAATCCAGTTAAAAAGACCATTTGCAGCGTTTACCTCGCTGTTAGCATTTTCTGGGGTGTGTGCAGTGTCGCCCACAGCTTACGAAATTGGGGCGGGTAAATTTCAGCCGAATACCTTTGTGGGGACTGGCCCTTACAAGTTAGCGCAGTATGGTACAGATTCACTTAGATTAGATGTATTTGAGCAATATTGGGGCGAAAAACCAGCTAATCAGGGCGTTAACGTGCAAATCCAAACTAGCCCGGTGAATTTGTTTAATGCTTTCCGCACAGGTACAGTGGATATAGCTTATCTTTCCCTACAACCTGATCAAATTCGTAGCTTAGAAGCAGGAGCCAAAAATGGGGATTGGCAAACAATTACGGCTCAGGGTAGCGCTGTTAGTTATATGGTGTTGAACCGGAATCAAAAGCCTTTAGATCAGCCAGAAGTTCGAGCTGCGATCGCCTCCATGATTGACCGTCCACTCATCAATGAACGAGTTTTACTTGGTCAAGGTGAACCACTTTATAGCATAATTCCTACCACTTTTAATGTTTCCCAGCCAGTATTTAAAGAGAAATATGGCGATGCTAACTTTGATAAAGCCAAGGAATTATTAACTCAGGCTGGCTTCTCCAAAGAAAACCCCGCAAAAGTGCAAATTTGGTATCCTTCTACTTCAGCTAATCGCAGTTTAGCTGCACAAACACTACAATCTTTAGCTGCTCAAGAAATGGAAGGAATACTGCAACTGGAAATTAGTAACGTGGAAAGTGCTACTTTCTTTAAAGACATATCCAGGGGTATATATCCAGCCGCTTTGGTTGACTGGTATCCAGACTTTTTAGATCCAGATAATTATGTCCAACCATTCTTGTCTTGTGAAAAAGGCTCGGATGCTCAAGGTTGTGAAGAGGGTGGTAGTAAAACTCAGGGTTCATTCTACTATAGTGAAGCAATTAATAAACTCATTGCTCAACAACGCCAAGAGCAAAACCCCGCAACGCGTCAGCAAATTTTTACAGACATCCAAACGCAAGTAGCTAATGATGTGCCTTATATTCCTTTATGGCAAACCAAAGACTATATATTTGCTCAAAATGGTGTTGATAATGTGCAACTTGACCCGACCCAAAATTTAATTTATAGGAGTATCACAAAGCAGTAAAATCTGGTTAGATGTTTTCAACGGGCGGGCTAGAGAGCTTAACCCACAATATTTATTGTAGCCTTTCCTAGTTTATTTAAACCTTGTCCATCATGAAAAGTGGAGTTTTTGTCATTGCGACGTAAGGAAGCA
>REBL01000064.1 GCA_007692755.1 Nodularia sp. (in: cyanobacteria)
CAGGAGCTACACCTGTGAGTAAATGAATTAAAGTAGCTCCCAAACCATAGAGGTCTGAAGCTGGTACAGCTCGTCCCCAAAACTGTTCCATAGGCGTATAGCCCACAGTACCCACTACAGTGAAGGTTAATCCTGTGACAGCCATGCGGTCTTGTACTGCACCGAAATCCACAAGATATATCTGTTTATCTTCGCCCTGAATCAAGTTACTGGGTTTAATATCTCGATGGAGAACCGCAGGATTTAATTGATGCAGATAAATCAAAATCTGCAAAATTTCTTTAGCAATTTGTTTGAGTTCTTGCTCACTAAATTTCGTGCCTTTTGCCAACAATTCTTGTAAAGTGGAGCCAGGAATATAATCTTGTACTAAACCCCACCAACTAAGACCTGATGCTGGTTGTTGGTCAACTAAGAAGTAATCTCGGTAGCGGGGTATTCTCTCGTGGTTGAGATTTTGTAATACTTGCGCTTCTCGCTCAAATAGTTTAACATCATCCCAGTTTAGCTCATTGCTAAAAACCAAAAGCTTCAGAATTACTAACTCATGATTTGCATTATCTAAATCTTCGGCTAGCCATGTTTGGCGACCAGCCATAGTATGACCTAACTGTTTTTGAAGTTGATATCTTTCTTGTAATATTTGCCCTGAGTTAAACACAATATCACTCCTATTTTCCTTTAAGGCTATGACTGCGCGAGGTACTTTTATTTATGATACATTGAGCTTATTTATAAATAAAAATAAATTGTAGCGTATTGGTAATGACTCGGTTGAGGTTTTGTAATAAATGTATTCCTGATTTTAACATTGGATGTTTCAAACTGTGGTAATTTACATTAAATGTAAAAAATAGTTGCTTGTAAAAATATTTTTTAAGTAAATATACGTTGTAAATTAGCAAAATTGATATGTATTTGTAGACGCGATCGCATACTATAGATTTAGCCTGATATGACCAATGCGGAAAGATAGTGAATCCCAGGTTTAATATCAATTCCGGTTAAATACTGACTAAACCCGCTAAACCTCTGCTATGTCTCCTCTCCTCGCTTGCGGGGATGGATTGGGGGCGGGGTTCAATGATTGTGGTAATGGCAGCTTTTATTTGTACTGCTGGGTCGATTACCCCAGACTTAAGGCTGAGTGCAAATAATACCAGATATTTCTGTAATTATCCTGAAAATTCAGGAATATCACGCAATCTAGTGTATATACTTGTAGTTAAAATCTCAACAGACACGAATATGATAGTTGAATGGTTAGCTGTTTGGGTTGCGGGAAAAGGATTTGGATTTCTGGTTAAGACGATTATCAGCCAAGACTTTGTAGAAGATTTAGTGAAAGATTACGCTAAAGATTTTTTCAAGAATGTCCTTAATAATGCTGTAACCGCACCCTTTAAGAGAGAACCCCTTGAGAAAGCTGTTGTCATGGCGCTGACAGAATTTTTGCAACTGATGCAGCAGCAATTAAAAGTACGTTGCAAACTTTCTGAAGCTGAAATTAAGGAATACGCTGAAGATATCAAAAGATTTATCGCTGACAAATCAGTTAAGGAAATTTTTGGACAGGCTTTTGATATTAATTGTGATTCTCTAGATGCTAAAACTCTAGCAGATACTTGGAAAAGGCTACGACTAAAACCTCTACCATCTAAATTTAACTGGCAAACAATTACAGAACAGTATTTTATACAAGTTCAAGAACTGCTCTTTGAGTCAGATGAATTACGTTATATTTTGGAATTACAAAAATTATCCAGCATTGATAAGACTTTAAAAGAAAATGCTGATATTCCGAAAGATTTTAATTTACCCAAATATTTAGAAACTATTCGTGAGCGTTACGGGAATCTGAAATTAGATAGTTTAGAGACTACAGCACGCGAACATCCCGTAAATTTGTGGCAAATTTTTATTCCCCAAAATGTACGTCAAGTTTATCAGGTTTTACCAGAACTGCCTAAAGAACATCTTCGTAGATTACAAGAGAGTAACCAATTAGATACAGAACTTGAACTAGAAAACATAAAAGAAGGTTTAGAAGGCTATAAACGGAATTATTTGGAACAGCCAATCCGTTCAGTATTAGATGTTATCAGAGACAAACAATGCAGGAAATATCTAGTTATTTTAGGTGATCCTGGTTCTGGCAAGTCTACATTATTGCAATACTTAGCATTAGATTGGGTACAAAAAACTCTCGAACAGAATGATTATAATCTGCCAATTCCTTTGCTAATTGAATTACGCAATTATGTACGCGATCGCGATACCGGAGATTGTAAAGATTTTCTAGAATATTACCACAAAGGGCCGAATTGCTGCTTTCATCTCAATCAGCATAAATTGCATGACAAGCTAAAGGCTGGTAACGCTTTAGTCATGTTTGATGGTTTGGATGAAATATTTGAACCTACGAAACGGGAAGAAGTGATTACCTGCATTCATCGCTTCACTAATGAATATCCAGATGTGCAGGTAATCGTTACTTCTAGGATCATCGGCTATAAGCAACAACAGTTAAAAGATGCAGAATTTCGCCACTTCATGTTGCAGGATTTAGAACCAGAACAAATTAAAGATTTTATTGAACGCTGGCATGATAAAACTTTTAATAGAGCCGAAGACATTGATAAAAATATCAAACGCGAACGTCTACAAAGAGTAATTAATGAATCAAAAGCTATTGCAGAACTAGCGCGTAATCCTCTGCTGTTAACCATGATGGCAATTCTCAATCTCAAACGAGAATTACCTAGAGATAGAAGTGAACTTTATAAAGATGCTTCAGAGGTGCTGCTGCATAATTGGGATGAAGGACGTAATTTAAAACCAGATGAACGTTTGGACACTATCGATTATAAAGATAAACAGGCAATGCTGCGTCAAGTTGCTTATCAAATGCAAACCAGTGAAAAGGGTTTAGCTGGCAATATTATATATGCAGATGATTTAGAAGCAATCTTCACTAAATATTTGCAAAGCATCCCAGTGAGTGATGTCAGAGATAAAGCCAGGCGGTTGATGAAACAACTGCGCGATCGCAATTTTATTTTATGTTTTTTAGGTGCAGATTACTATGCTTTTGTGCATCGAACATTTTTGGAATTTTTCTGTGCTTCCGAATTTGTGAAGCGATTTGAGAAGAGAGGAACTACAAATGGTATTAGCATAGAAGCATTAAAAGATGATGTTTTTGGCAAGCACTGGCAAGATGAAACTTGGCATGAAGTATTGCTGTTAATTGCTGGGATGATTGAGGCGGAATTTGTTGGTGAGATTCTTGATTATTTAATGAAGCAAGATGGTGAAGATGAAAAGTTTACTAACATATTTTTAGCAGCCAAATGTCTTACAGAGGTGAGAAATCGTTCTGTAATTGCGACTACAGCTAAACAATTGCTTGACAAGATAAAAGCCTTAACTAAATATGATCTTTGGTATTATTACAACCCATTTTTTGGTGATGTAACTGAAACGAAGCTAGTTCAAGAAATTCGCACTCAAGCAGTTGCAGCAATTGCAACGACTTGGGAAGATGATCCTCAAACCAAAACCTTCCTCCAACAACGCGCCACTGATGA
>REBL01000222.1 GCA_007692755.1 Nodularia sp. (in: cyanobacteria)
GAAGTCATAAAAATATTACAAGCGTTGAGATGCTACAAGCCTACTTCAAAGACAGTTTTTTGTGGTTCTAATTTTTTTTAACCAGCTATTAACTGCTAGATAAACCCACTCAAAGATACTAATGAAACTGGAATTGCTTCCTTTGTGTCCACAGATGTAAATTTAAGCAGAGTTTGTCCCTCTTTACTTTAAACACAATAAATATATTTATAAGGATTTGGGAAGAGTTTTTCTGGCTGTTGTCAGCCCTCTACCTTTAAATAGTTATTAAGTTCGTACATAGGCTCTACTTCTATTATATTCTTAGATCAAGATAAATAGTCATAGTCGATACCAAAAAGTGACAAAATGCCATTGTGTTGATGTACCGAGTCACTAGGGCTTGACTAGTATTTATTTTTACTTAATATTTGAATATTTTCTATTTAATTAGATTGTTGTTTAAGATACAGTTTCTCGTCTCCATCTCAGTCAAACAATTTTAGATTTTAGATTTTAGATTGACCCCACAGATAAATCTAGGGGCTTGAGGATTTTAGATTTGGTATTTTCGATTGATTGATTCCACAGATAAATCTGGGGGCTTGTAGCATTAAGGAATTATTGGTCGAAAAATAATTGATATTTTTTCTCAAAAAAATAATATTTTAACTACAATGATAATGATTATATATGTTTTGAGACATAAAAATAATTTAAACTAAACAGAAAATATTTTGACACATCAAGTATAAATATGAAGACTGTCCTAGAATTTTTCGACTAGAACAAATCATAGTAGGATTACCGAAACAATTTTATTTTTTTACTTGATATTTTGAGCCTGTGCGTTCTAATATAAATTAACTAGTGAGAATAGGTAGCAATAGACTATGAGCTTTTCCGGCATTACTATCGAACATCGTTCCCAAGAAGTTAAAGCTCTCAAGACTTTCTTGATGTACAGTCTGATTGGTTCGTTAACGCTACACATCGGCGTACTTGCTTCGGGTATAGGTAGTTTGTTGGTGAGAGCGCCGAAAGAACAATATGAACCAATAGAGTTAGTAATTTTAGATCCTATAGACCCTCCAGTTGAGAAACCAGAAAAACCACCGGAAATAATTCCCGAAGAAATTAAAATACCCGAACCTACCAAGATTGTTACGAGTAGAGTCACACCAATAACTCCGGTAAAAATTGAGCCAACATTTTCTCAGCCTGCTGTAGCACCTCAGCCAGCCCAGCCAACGGTAACTCAACCAGCACCAAAGGTTGAGAGTGTGAAAACTCCGCCGGTAACTCAACCAGCACCAAAGGTTGAGAGTGTGAAAACTCCACCAGTTCCTCAGCCACCCCAACCAACAGTTTCCCAGCCAGCCCAACCAACTACAGCAAGCACAGCACAGCCCCAACCTACGAGTCCCCCACGCCAGGAATCTGTTGCTAAGTTAGAATCTCTGTTGACTGCAACAACAACATCATCAGAATCGACAATTGCAGTTCCTCAAACAAATCAAGCTAGTGAACAACTCAGAGGAACTTTAAGTGGATTAAGAGATTCCAGAGTCACTCAAAGCAGTAATACAGTAGCTTCAGGTACGGGAACAAGTACCACTACAACTAATAATACAAGTAATAGTACAACTAATAATACAAGAGTAGAGCGATCGCCAGTAGCAGCAGCTCCCACTGCGCCCTCCACTCCACAAGTCACAACACAGCCGCAAAATAATAATAGTGGTAGTAATTCCAGAGGTTCCGGTGATGGTCGTGCATCTTGTACTGAGTGTAGTGCCAGCTATCCAGAGTTTGCCAGACGGCGAGGCATTGAGGGAAAAGTCGAAGTAGCTGTTGATACCGATTCCCAAGGAAAAGTTACCAATGTACGGATTGTAAACTCTAGTGGTAACCGGAGACTAGACGAAGAAACTTTGAGACAAGCCCGTAACTGGAGATTGAAACCCTCAGAAAGTGGCAGAGAGGGAGTATCAATCTCTACAGACTTTGCTATCGAAGGTTCACGACGACACCGAGAACTCCAAGAACGCAGAAGAAAACAACAAGAAGCCCAAGCTAGAGAAAGAAATCGCCAGAGAGAAGCATCGAGTCCCAGTCCCACACCAGCTACCAACACGCCTACAGTCAGAGCCAGACGAGAAATTACACCCACAGCCCCAGCAGCACCAGTCACCAGACCCGCAGCCGCAACACCAGTCAGACAACCGAGCCAGCAAAACACAGCCGCAGGTTCGTCATCTGGAACAACGGCAACCCCTACTCCTAGCTCAGGAAATGTCAGAGATTCTTTACGTAATGTTCAGCGTCAGCGTACCAATCCAGCACCAGCCCCAGCACCAGCCCCAGCACCACGACCAGCAGCGCCAGCACCACGACCAGCCCCAGCGCCAGCAGCAGTAAGACCAGCGCCAGCGCCACGTCCAGCACCAGCACCAGCAGCGCAACCAAGCACAAATCGGCGGCCACGTCCCACAGCCAGTACACCAGCACCAGCAGCACCAGCAGCTCCCGCTAATAATTCATCTGCTAGTCAAAATCAGTTGCGGAATACATTACGCAATAGTCGCCAAGCAGCTCCATCTGAGCCAGCAAGTCAGGAATAAATATACCTGAGCAGCCTGGGGAAATAGGGGCGAACCAGTGAAAAATTATCAGTTATCATGCTGACATACTAGAAAACTTAACCCCAATTATGTTTATTGATTGGTAACTGATAACTGATAACTGATAACTGAGTTATAGAATAGAAACAAAGTTTATATACGTGACGCTAACTCAGCATAATCGCCCATGACTACTTCTAATCGCCATTACCACATTATTACTTTCGGTTGCCAAATGAATAAAGCCGACTCAGAGCGCATGGCTGGCATTTTAGAAGACATGGGCTTTAAATGGTCGGAAGACCCTAATGATGCAGATTTGATTCTCTATAATACCTGCACAATTCGGGATAACGCCGAACACAAGGTGTATTCTTACCTCGGTAGACAAGCCAAACGCAAGCAAGCAGAGCCTGGTTTAACGCTGATTGTTGCTGGTTGTGTTGCCCAGCAGGAAGGAGAAGCTTTATTACGACGAGTCCCAGAATTGGACTTGGTAATGGGACCACAACACGCCAACCGTCTCCAAGATTTGCTGACATCAGTTTTAAATGGTAATCAAGTTGTGGCCACTGAGTCGGTTCACATCATGGAAGATATTACTCAGCCCCGAAGAGATAGCAGTGTGACTGCTTGGGTGAATATCATTTATGGCTGTAATGAACGCTGTACTTATTGTGTAGTTCCTAATGTGCGTGGTGTAGAACAATCTCGCACCCCAGAAGCCATCCGTGCCGAAATGGAGGAACTGGGAAGACAAGGTTACAAAGAAATTACCCTACTCGGTCAAAACATTGACGCTTACGGTCGAGATTTGCCGGGGACAACTCCAGAAGGTCGCAACTTACATAATTTCACTGATTTACTCTACTATGTACATGATATTCCAGGCATTGAACGGTTAAGATTTGCTACTAGCCATCCTCGTTATTTTACTGAGCGATTAATTAAGGCTTGTGCTGAGTTACCCAAAGTTTGTGAACACTTTCACATTCCCTTTCAATCAGGGGATAATGAACTATTGAAAGCAATGTCACGGGGTTATACTCACGAGAAATATCGCCGGATTATTGATACGATTCGGCGTTATATGCCTGATGCGTCAATTAGTGGCGATGCCATTGTGGGTTTTCCTGGAGAGACGGAAGCACAATTTGAAAATACTCTGAAGTTGGTAGAAGATATCGGCTTTGATTTATTGAATACAGCCGCATATTCTCCGCGCCCTGGGACACCAGCAGCTTTGTGGACAAATCAACTCAGTGAAGAAGTTAAGAGCGATCGCCTCCAAAGATTAAACCATTTAGTTAACGTTAAAGCATCCGAGCGATCGCAGCGTTACATGGGACGTATCGAAGATGTCTTAGTCGAAGACCAAAATTCCAAAGATCCCACCCAAGTCATGGGACGCACTGGTGGTAATCGTTTGACTTTCTTCACAGGTGAAATAAACCAACTAAAAGGTCAAATTGTCAAGGTAAAAATTACTGAAGTTAGAGCTTTTAGTTTGACAGGTGAACCCGTAGAAGTGCGCCAAGCAGTGCCAGTGTAATGTTAGTTAAGATGACTAAATTCTCTTGTTGAAAACGAGGTTATAAATGCTAACTACTGTTGAAGGCATATATCGTAATGGTCGAGTGGAACTCATTGAACAACTGACCGATGTAAATGAAGGAACACGAGTGATTGTGACTTTCATTAAATCTGACGAGATTAATTTAGCCTCTCAAGGAATTAACGCAACGCAGGCTGAAATTTTGCGAAGAAATTTAGAACCTTTTGCAGATGATTGGGATAGTTCAGAAATGAGTATCTATGACAACTATGATACAGCCAAAACTAACCTTTAGCCGGGGTGATGTTGTACTAGTACTATTTCCAAATTCCAATCTGACTGCTGCTAAAACACGACCTGCTTTGATTGTACAGATAGATAATTTGCATACAGGTTTATCCCAAATTATCGTTGCTATGATTACTAGCCAGATGTTTCGAGCCGGACATCCTAGTCGTGTTACTATTCAGCTGAATTCCCCCGAAGGTGAACAATCAGGACTACTAACAGATTCAGTAGTAATGACTGATAATTTGGCAACAATTACAATCTCAGCAATTTATCGAGTAATTGGTTCATTACCAACAACAGATATTGATGCAGCATTAAGACACACGCTTGGCTTGTAAAGAGAACTAATGCTGCGATTATTCAATTTTGGTAAAATTATCTAATTCTTTTACCATCCGATCAAGGCGATCATTTGCTTCACGATTAAGTTGCATACAGTGACGACCTACTGCTGTCAGACCTCCAAGAGCAGCATAAACTCCTGGGGAAATATACCCTCCCGCAAACATAAAAATAATCCCACCGAGGGTAAAAGCTGCACTTGCCCCGACAAAACCAACGGATAAATTAAATGCTAATCTAGCTTGTCGAATACGTTCTTGACAAAGAATATGTTTTTTAGAAAACTGCTGGTGATCATTCGATAACATAACGGGGACTCCATATTCAGGAATAAGGGTTGCAAATAGCCGATACATTGCTGATGAACATCGATTTGCTCTTGTATGCAATGCTAAAACGTGGTTTAGCTTACAAAGCGAGTCAGTAAGTATTGTAGTAGTCTAGCTTACGATAGTTGTATTTACTATAGTTTTAGTATACTGTTTTGTAGTAGCCTAGCTTACGATAGAACAATATGCTACTTATATAATGCGCTAAAATTTTTTTAGGATATGACTTATTCAGAATTTGTATTTAAGGACTTGGGAGAAAAAATTGCTCAAGGCTTCCCGGTAAGTCGCCATCGTGATGATGAAGGAGTACCAGAGTCAGTAGTCAATGTTAAGGATTTGGAAAACTTATATATCAAGCATGACTTAGAAAAGGTTTTTCTCAGTAGCAAGGCAGATATTAAACGGTATAAACTCCGTAAGAATGATGTAATTATCGCGATTAGAGGATCTCTACTCAAAACTTCAGTTGTAACAGAAGCTTCTCAGGGAAGTATTGCAGGTCAAAATGTAGCGTTTTTTCGACCGAAGGATTTAAATCAAGTCAACCCAGGTTATATAGCAGTGTTAATGCGTTCAAAGTGGATGGCACAGTCAATATATGCTTTGCAAAGGCGTTCTAGCACTACCTTACCATCGATTAGAGTTTCCGAAATACGTGAGTTTAAGATTCCGTTACCTGAAATAAGTATTCAGAACAAAATTGTTGAGCTTTTTTTGTTTTCCGAAGAATATACAAAAATAACTTTAGAGACATTATCTGCTAGACAGGAATTAATTGAAAATGTACTTGCTCAATTATTGAATAAAGATAAATGTTAATCTCAGCAGAAATCAAAACTGTCCTGACCAACAGTATTAGTATACTACATCATGATCTTAGCTTTTCAGGTAACTATAATGATTATATTTTACAGATGTTATTTTTGAAATGGTTATTGGATATACAAGCAGAAAAGTATATAGAGCGGGATCACAGTAACATTATTTTCAATATTCCTAAAGAAATAAATTGGCTAGTTGTAGAAAACCTAAAAGAAGATATTGGTGAAAAACTTACTGATATTTTTAATTGCATTGAAAGTGCTGATTCTAAACTTAAAGATATTTTTGTTAATCCTAAAATTAATCAATGGAATCGAATTAATGATTGTACCTTAAAACAATTAATTGAAAATTTTTCTATTCTTGACCTCCGTAGTCACATTCTCAAACGACCAGATTTATTAGGAGACATATATGAAAATTTAACTATTAACTCTGAATTGCATGAAGTAAAAACAAACGTAAATTACTTTACACCGAGACATATCACAAAATTAATCGTAGACTTAGCTACTCCTCAAACAAAAATGCAAATTTATGATCCAGCTTGTGGTTCTGGAGGAATGTTAATTGAGTGTGTTCGCCAATTCCAAGAGAAAGGAGAAGAATTTCATAACATTCTATTATATGGACAGGAAGAAGATTATGAACTACGTTCAATAGCAAAAATTAATCTACTTTTAAAAGGTGTTGAGCATTCTCAAATTTTATCTGGCAATATTATCCAAAATAATTCATTAGAAAAATTTGATCTAGTAATTGCTAATCCACCATTTGGCATAAAAAATTGGGGAGTTCATTCAAAAAAGCATGATTTACTCCATCAATTTTCTTATGGTAATCCACCTAAAAATTCAGCCGATTATGCATTTATTCAGCGTATCTTATCTACCCTCAAAAATACAGGTAAAGCGGCTATTATAGTCCCGCACGGCGTGCTATTTCGAGGAGGTGTCGAAAGCGAAATTCGCAAAAATATAATCGAAGATGATTTAATTGAAGCTGTTATTGGACTTCCTGCAAATTTGTTTTATAACACTAAAATTCCCACTGCTATTATAATTTTCAATCGAAACAAATTAGAAAACAGGAAAAATAGAATTTTGTTTATTGATGCCAGTCATGAGTATAAAATGGAGAATCGAAAAAAAAATTTTTTAACAAATGATCATATAGCTAAAATAGTTTCTATCTATTCCAATTTTCACGAAGAAATCGGATACTCTAAGATAGCGTCAGCTAAGGAAGTAGCTGATTATAATTATATTCTCGACATCACTCATTTTGTTAAACCTCTATATCCAGAGAACGGATTAGATATTGATTCACAGGTAAAAAAAGTACAAACTCTAGAAACACAGAGAAATAAAATTGAAGCTCAGATGGATAGCTGTTTAAGAATACTGGGAATTGAAATTTGAGAAAGATAATGTTCTGATGGAGACGAGTAATGGTTGACAGCATTCATGACTTTGCAGTGTGCTGTGCATCATCGTAGGATGACTTCACACTAAGAGAGCCATAGTTAGCTTCTATTCAAAACTCGTACTCAGTTTATGACCAGAACACATTCAGGAATTCTTAGTTTTTATTTACTTCAACTAATTCGTCTAACTCTTGCTGCATCTGATTGACAACTAATTCATAGCATTCATTCACATAATGGCGATCGCAAGCCGCTTCCCGACCGTAGCGTTCAAATATAATGGGTTTACACACCCTCGTTTGAATAGGCACTGGCAATGGGACATTCGGAAGCGGCCCAATTGCTAATCCCCACGGTAAACCCAGATAAATAGGAAAGACTACCGGATCTACCCCAAACAACCACGGCATTCCCCATTGATGGAGTTGCTGCAAAATTTCATATAAGTCAGCCAACACAAACAGAGTATCGTGAGCGCCAGCAGAAATCACAGGTACAATCGGTACATTTTCCCGTAGCGCTAGCTTGATAAATCCTTTTCGTCCGGCAAAATAAATTTTATTCCGCAGGTCATGCGGTCGAAAGACATCTTCCGCTCCCCCAGGATAGACCAGTACGCTAGCCCCAGAACGCAAAGCGGCGTAAGCCATTTTCGGATGCGCGATAACTGCTCCGCTTTTGGCAGCCATTTTTGCTATTGCAGGAGTAAATTGCCAAACATGGGGATGCATTAAACCGTAGACAGGTTTCTCAAACCCAAATTTTCGGAACCAGTCATACATGAACATCGACATATCAGGAGCCGCCAGTCCTCCATTGTGAGAACCAACGAAGAGAACTTTTTTTTCGGGTTGTATATGATGCCAACCACTAGTTTGAACTCGAAAGTAATAATGATACAAAAAGCTCAAAAAGGGCATCACAGATTCGATAAACTTTGGATCTCGTTCATCTAAAGACCAACCAAGTTTTGTTTCGCTTTTATGTTTCTCTTTTAACATCTAGAAATATTAACAGAATTAGTAAAAATGTAACTATCGCGCTTGTTCCAGGGAAGGTGACAAAGCATTAATACATAGATGTTACCTATATAAAGTAACATTTTTAAATTGAAGCTTGCGTAAAATAGCAAAATTTTTCGCACTCATCTACAAAAAGAGAGTGGAATTGCAGACACCTAAAATATGGCAGTTAATAGTCCTTGTCCAGAAAATTAATTTCGGTCGAACTGCGGTGTTGATATTTGTCTTATGGCTCAATTATAACTATATTTAGGTTTTTTTTCATACATATATCTCCTACTTTGATGATACGGCAGATATGACAGTAATTTTGTCATATTTTTGACATTATGTGAATATGGCGTTTTTATGCCCAAAGATTTGATTACATCGCATAAATTACCAAAAAGCTGCTCATACTTATACTTATAACAAGATCCCAGCCGACAATTTTGTTGTTGAGTATCTGCCAAAATGGCAACTAATTCAACTTATTATGTGATATATTCACCAGCAGTGCCAGGATTGACTATGATTAAAACACTGAATTCAGCATCATTAGCTGTTCTTTTTGTTGAGATAATCGGCTTTCCTCACAACCTATTAAATTTAGTTTTTGGGATTTTAGAAAAATCCCAGGTGTTTTGCCACTTTCAAGCTATATGGACGGGTTAAAACCCGTCTTTTATTTTGCTAACCACTTTGACAAAATGCTTTAGTAGCAGTGCTGGATAAAAGAGTATTGCTCGTAATATAAATACTTTCAGCTTGAACAAAGCTCTCTTAGGGATGATTTTGCTCATGTATTTGGAAACATCGCAATTAACCCTTATCAGGTTTTATGACATTTGGACACATCCCATAGGGAGATGACCAAGTAGTAAAATAATAGGTACATTAATCCGGGATGTTGTTATGCACTGGATTTATAGTGAGGTTTGGTGATCAGCCAAACCTCTTTTATTATTCGTAGCCAGAAAAATAGTTTGACAAATTAAATGACTCAGAACATAGAAGATACTAACTTAACTTTTTTGAGATTTTGACTGATAGATTTCTGAATCAGCGTTGCTAAACAGGATAGAGGTGCTTTGTAAATTGAATTGACGAAATCCAGGTAGGGAAGTAGGGAAGCGTGATCTGAAAAACTTCTAGGCAACATTGTCAAAGCCAGAGTATAAAATAAACAATATCAAACACTAACCTACTTTCTGGCTTAACTAAGAAATAAAATGGCAAATCGCTGGCGAAAGCTAAAGCCAAAATCTTCTCAACGAAATCAGCCTCAGGCAAATGGCAACAAACGCTTCTCCTCTAAACCCAGGCAAAAGTCTCAACGGGGTTGGCTGTGGTCAATGTTAGCGATCGCTCTTTTGTTGAGTAGTGCGGGATTAATTATTGCTTTTACCTGGTTAAGCATTCTGTTCATATTCAATCCTGAACAGGTAGGCTGGCTGAACGAACTTTTACCCGAATGGGTGCAAATTCCTCTGACTAACAGGGAAAGTCCCCAAAGCCGCCAACAAATTCAAGATGGTCTGAGTCAACAACAAACAACCGGGAAATCCTTACCTTTAGATAACGAGGAAGGCTCATTTTTATTACCAATTTTTCAGCAGCGTGACAATTGCCAGTCTGATTGTCAAGAAATTGTGGAACTGAGAGTTTACCAGCGCTCAGAAGACCGAGAATATCAATCACTGCCAGAAACTTACTATCATCTGGCAACTCAACTGCCGATCACTGCGCCAGATGAATCTTTGATTTACCCGGCATTAGAATACCGAGATGACAATACTCGTCTTCCTTTAACTGAAATTGCATCTTTGGGAGCTGACGCACGATCACCAGGGGTTTGGTTGAGTTTGTGGGGTCAGCGTCAACAAGAAACTGATGCGATCGCTTACGGTTATATTATCTATTACAATCCCCAACGTCAGAACCTACAACAGTTGTTGTCTTGGCAAAATCCCAACGCAAAACTACCCCAATGGCAGCAGGTAACTGGTGGGGGTGCAAAGGAGTTAGTGATTGATCAAACAGTCGATTTAGAACCCCAGTTAAGGGTTTACCAAGTCCAATCGACTAATTTTTATCTCAACCCCATTCAACTGGCGGAGATATCCCTAAAACCACCAGCAGTTGAGGATTCTGCTTACGAAGATGCCTTATTAATTGCTGGGAATGGATTATGGACACCTGCCTTTGAATGGTTACAATTCATCGAGAAACAGCGAAAAGGAAGCTTCCCCGCAGTCGCACAAGCGCAAGTTGATCTGATTCGCTTGCATTCCCAATTAACCAAAGCGCAAGCAGATATCAGTTGGGCTAGCCCTAGTCAACAAGTCTTGGCAGAGTTAATTGATGGTCGTTGGGCAAAGGCTTTACAGGTATTTGAAGCATCGCCGCAAAATGCCCAAGAAATCGCGACCCTACTAAAAGCCGATACCGGGCGTTTGTGGAATCGGACAGTGGCGGCGTTGCAAGTTAATCCAATTAGACAAGATGTGCAAGCTTGGGCAACTTTGATTTTAGCAGCCCAGCAGGGGGAAGAACGTGCTAAATCTTGGTTAAAGTCCCAACCGAAAATTACCCCAGCCAATCTGGCATATGTTCAAGGTTTGTTACCACAAATCAAGGGCGAGGTAGCAAAGCCGCAAATATCAAATCATCATCCTAGTCAAATTATCGGTGCGGTGCAACCCAGCGCTCAAATTAACTCCTCTGATTGGTTGCAACCAGAGACAAATGCAGACCTCAAACTCACAGACCATCAAATTTGGTATCGGATAGAGGTCAATGCTTTTTATGACGGTAACAGCTGGCTAAGTTCTCCTTTTAGGAATTTACAACCTCCCAGAACTTCCCCAGCCCAGTTTTTCTGGACAACTTTGGGAATTAATCTCAATCCAGTGATTCAGATTCTTGTCTGGGACTTACAAGGACAACAGCAATTTACTTCCGCCACTATTAAAGCTGTGCGGTGGCAAAATGGGATTTTGCAGCTATTGGCTGCTGGGCAACAAATTTCTCATGATCAGAATAATCCCCTCCTACCCAAACCTTTAGCCCTGAGTGAGGCGGCGCTGGAATGGGTACAAGCATCTCCCATTACCCTGACAACACTGTATCAACAAAATCCCCAAGCGGTAGAAACTTTGCTGCCGATTATGTGGCGTTCTTTACAACAAGCTGCTCAACTTCCGATTAGTGATGTTCCTAGTTTCTTGCAAATTCAAGCACAACTGGGTGATTGGCCGCTACAAATGATTGATTTAACAAATGATACTCAACTAGAAATGGTGCTGAGTATCTCAGATGATGCGATCGCTTCTTTGCCGGATATCAACTTGGATACCCAAAAACCAGAGAACAATCAGTACCGTCCTCGGACTCTGATTTTGTCGGCTAGTGGTCAGGTTATTTATACAGATTTTCTCAATAATTCTCAACAAGCTTTGACAGCGATCGCCAAGCTCTCCAATAGTCAATCCCTCGCATTATTAGTAGAGAATGCCCATAACTACAGTCTCAAGCGTTGGTCAGATAAAAATCAGCGCTTTGAGTAGTAGTCGTAAATTGCCGGCTACAGGCGATCGCTATAATCTGAACTATTTGATTATTCTGGGTGATGATCGGATGATCGGATAAGATGCTCTTGTTCTTTGAGATTTTGCAATTGCTGCAATAGAGAATCTACCTCTGCTTGCAGGTGCTTAAGTTTTGCTTGCTGCTCATCTTGATAACAAGACTTTGTTAAATCGCTAACCCAGAGAGTCTGGGAGTGGCGTTCAGAAACACTAGATGAATAGGTAGGCATTGTTAACTAAAATCCACAACTCAACTCACACCATTGGTAAATACCATAGTAATGTAAGTTTAAGGTTTGTTAAATATTTGTATATTTTACATCACATAACCTAATATCTTACTGGTGTATTCATAAGTGACGGTAATTGTGTGGGCTGTGTTCCATACTGAAACTTATGCCTATTACCCAAAAACCTCCCAAAGGACAGATTTTGCCTAGCAGAACCAGGGTGAGGTTTTAATTTGGGGATGAAACCCCAAATTGTAGAGATGTGTGATTTGAGCGGACAATGGTATTATGATGTCTTCGAGCATCGACTCCTATTGATAGTGACCATAAGCTGGCATTCCACATAAAATAAAAATTATCAGTGAGACGTTGGCATTAAAGATAGATAATATTCTTCTAGAATGGAAAATCTAGACATGTCACCTAAAAAGGAAAAATTAAGTTTTTTCCCTTGCCAATGCAGCGCTCCCTCATCCCCAATCCTTAGTTAAAAACTTTTTAAAGCCTGTGACTGTGAGTTTGTCTGTTGCTAAATCTTATCGCCAACCCTGGCCCGGACTGATAGAAGCCTATCGCGAGTACTTGCCTGTCAGCGAAAACACGCCTGTTGTGACATTATTTGAGGGTAATACCCCCTTGATTCCGGTACCGGCGATCGCAGAACGTATTGGCAGACAAGTAAAAGTGTTTGTGAAATACGATGGTCTGAATCCCACTGGTAGCTTCAAAGACCGGGGTATGACTATGGCAATTTCCAAAGCCAAGGAAGCCGGGGCGAAAGCGGTAATATGTGCCAGTACAGGCAACACTTCAGCAGCGGCGGCGGCTTATGCTAAACGTGGCGGAATGAAGCCTTTTGTCCTCATACCCGATGGCTATGTGGCGCTGGGTAAATTAGCACAGGCTTTGTTATATGGTGCAGAAGTTTTAGCAATTAAAGGCAACTTTGACCGGGCGCTGGAAATTGTCCGCGAAATGGCAGAAAGCTATCCTATCACTTTAGTTAATTCCGTGAATCCCTACCGTTTGGAAGGGCAAAAAACCGGAGCATTTGAAGTTGTGGATGCTTTGGGTAATGCCCCAGATTGGTTGTGTATCCCCGTGGGTAATGCCGGAAATATCACAGCATATTGGATGGGATTTTGTCAATACCATCAAGTCGGGAAGTGCGATCGCTTGCCCAAAATGATGGGATTTCAAGCCGCAGGTTCAGCCCCTTTAGTGAATGGACAGCCAGTTTCCCATCCTGAAACCATAGCTACAGCTATCCGCATTGGTAACCCTGCTAGTTGGGATAAAGCGATCGCAGCTCAAACAGCCAGTCAAGGCTGCTTCAAAGCCGTTACAGACGACGAAATTTTAGATGCCTATAGACTTTTGGCATCATCAGAAGGTATTTTCTGCGAACCCGCCAGCGCTGCGTCTGTAGCTGGGTTATTGCAAGTTAAAGACCAAGTTCCCACAGGCGCGACAGTCGTTTGTGTCCTGACTGGGAATGGTTTAAAAGACCCAGATACAGCAATTAAACACAGTCACAGCCAATTTAAACAAGGCATTGATGCTGAATTGGGTGCAGTAGCCAAAGCAATGGGATTCTAACCGCAAGGCGAAAGTCAAAAGGCTTTGAATGGTAATTACTGTATTAGAGATTTCCCAGAAATAAATTATCCATATTGTAGGCTGGACATCTTTGCCCAGCCTCAACATTTTTTATGACAAAACTTGACTTAATTCCTCAACTGTATTTGAAGTTTTGATCGCCTGTTGAACTGCTTTTAATTGTTGTAAATCATGGATTTGCGAGATAATTGGCATTAATTCTAAACCAGAAGTCCCAAATTTAATCTCTAACGCCAACTCAATACCAGTTCTCAATCCACGTTCCTCGCCGCGTTCCTCGCCGCGTTTTTCGCCGCGTTTTTCACCCTCGCGTAAAATTTCTTGATACCAAGGCGATTCGTGTAATACAGCCATATCCCACCTCATGATTTCTTGAACTAAGGCGCTGTCTAGTACAAAGGTTGCAAAAAAAGCTAACACTGTTTCCAGTTGGTTTAATTGCTCATCTGCACGCAAAACTTGTAATGCTTCTCTAATTGTAGATTCGTTTTCACCGCCTTTGAGTATAGGAACAAATGGTAGTAATGACGGTAATGGTTGTTGAAAGGCAATATTTACATCGACTTCCCATAAATTAATCACGCGGTAATCTTGGCGTGCTTGCAAACCGGCAACATTTGATGTGTACGTTGATGGTATTTCCGCGTTACTGACTTTGAGAATATTAATTAATACCGGGTAGATTGGTAAATTATATTTTTCCTCTGCAAGTCCAGCATAAGCACGCATTCGACGAGGCATTTGTGGCTGATAACGTAGTTGTAATTCATTGAGAACAAGAAATTCTCCAGCTTGAGGACTGGTCACGCGAATTAAAACATCACTTTCTCTACTTATCCATTGAAATTCTGAATTGAGGATTTCGGTTGCTGTGACATCAGGAATTTGTGTCACCCATTTTACCCAGTTATCGGGTGCGAGGCTAATTAACTTTTTGGTGCTAACATCTGCGGGTTTGGTCATAATTTCGGAAATATCAGCTTGAGGAACTGTATAATCACGTAAAAGGCAGTAGTATTAGGCTGATTTTGGCTAATTTGTCATGAAACTGAATGTAAATAAGTTCTTTAAGGCGTGCAACCCTGCCAAAACACTGGTAGTCAGCAAACCTGAAGATAGACAGTATTATATTGATTTTTCTGAAGTACGTGGTGCCAAGATTATTGAAGAACTAGGACGGACTATCACCCGTCTCTCACCTGATAATACCTGCCAATTATTTACAGGACATATCGGTTGTGGTAAGTCTACTGAATTGCTACGACTGAAAACCGAGTTAGAACAGCAGGGGTTTCATGTCGTTTATTTTGAATCTAGCCATAGCTTGGATATGGCGGATGTGGATATTACAGATATTTTATTGGCTATAGCTAGAGAAGTCAGTCTAAGTCTAGAAGCAATTACAATTAAGCTCAAACCAGGATACTTTCAAAATTTATTTAAAGAAATTGTCGATATTCTCCAAACACCGTTAGATATTGGCGTAGAAGCAGAGTTATCTGTGGGTATTGGCAAGATTACAGCTAAAACTAAAGATAGTCCGAAACTGCGATCGCAATTGCGGCAATATTTAGAACCACGCACCAACGGCATTTTAGAATCGATTAACCAAGAACTGCTCAAACCTGCCAAAGAAAAGCTGACGCAGCAAGGTAAAGAAGGACTGGTGGTGATAGTTGATAACCTTGACCGCATAGATAATTCTTTGAAATCAGGGGGTTCCTATTACCAGCCAGAATATCTATTTGTGGAACGTGGCGAACAGCTAAATCAGCTAAACTGTCATGTTGTCTACACCATTCCCCTAGTATTAATTTTTTCCAACGCTTTAGGAAGGTTAACAAATCGGTTTGGGGTAGACCCGAAAGTTTTGCCAATGGTACCGGTGAAGTTACCAGATGGGGCTGAATTTCTCCCAGGAATTACACTGCTGCAACAGATGGTCATGGCTAGAGCATTTCCTGGTGTAAGTTGGGAACAAAGCCAGCATTTAATTACTGAGGTATTTGAGGAGGCTGATAGTTTAGAGCGACTTTGCCGAGTTAGCGGTGGTCATTTGCGTAACTTGTTAATGTTATTATTTCGCTGTCTGCAAAGAGAAGACCCTCCCCTGTCGCCTGAGTGTGTGGAAAGGGTGATTAAACAACGGTGTAATGAGCTAAGTTTGGCTATTACTGACGATGAGTGGGAATTACTCAGTGAGGTGACTGAACAGAAAAGCTTTAGAGGTCATGAAAAATACGAACTTTTGCTCCGCAGTATGTTTGTATTTGAATATCGCAATGAGGATGGTTCCTGGTTTGATATCAATCCGATTTTGGCAGCAAATGAAGAGGGTAAATCAGAGTAGTGGCGTGACAAGCTTAAAATGTTGCAAAAAATTGTAGGTTGGGTTGACGAAAGGAAACCCAACATCATT
>REBL01000163.1 GCA_007692755.1 Nodularia sp. (in: cyanobacteria)
TTCATTGCTGCCTGTAAGAATATTTAAATGTATTACTAATAATGTAGATATTATTTGTGACGTTTTTGTTGCAAAGGTATTGCTTAGTTGTGAAATATTTGTTATCTTAACCCAATTTTAGCTTGTTAGATGCGTTAACGCTAGAGTATATCTATACAAACCTAGCCCGCTCACGCGGGCTAAAATTATGCTTCTGGTTTCACATCTTACACCATTGTCAATTAGCGACAAAACTAGCTCTCAAATCAATTTCCGATCTCATAGCTAAAGTCAATTTTAAGGGACTGAAATCTTTTCCCAGTCGTATTTAGACGAATTTTGCTATAAGAAGCGGGTTTGAACCCTCAACGGGTGATTGCGACTACCCGCCACTAATTACCTTTGACTAGACAACGCACGGCCTGCTCTATATCCTCTTGTTTAATTAAAGATTCTCCTACTATAACTGCATGTGTGCCAGCCTGAGCCATCAGAGATAAATCAGCATTTGTATATAACCCAGACTCACTGACAACCATCACACCTAAGTTTTGTAACTGCGATCGCCTAGCTGCCAGCAGTTGTTGCGTAGTGCTGAGATCAATGGTAAAATCTTCTAAATTCTGGTTGTTAATCCCGATTAAGCGGATGTCATCCAGCTTAAGTACCCGGTCTAGCTCACTCAAGTTATGAACCTCCACTAAAGCATTCATTCCTAAATAGTGAATTACTCTAAGAAAGTCTTGCAGTTCCCGATCCGTGAGAATAGCTGCGATTAGTAGTACAGCATCTGCTCCTGCTGCTCGTGCTAAATAAATTTGGCACGGATCGATAATAAACTCTTTGCATAACAAAGGCAATGTTACTCTCTGGCGGATTGCCCGGAGACTTTCAAAACTGCCATGAAAGAATGCTGTTTCAGTGAAAACTGAGATACAAGCTGCACCACCTCGCTCATAAGCTTTAGCGATCGCTATGGGATCAAAATCTGTGCGAATGTCACCATATAGTGGTGATGCTTTCTGAACTTCTGCAATTAGTCCAGGCTTATAAGGATTTTGTTGTAAAGCAGTCAAGAAATCTCGCACGGTTGGCGCAGCAGTTAACTGGCGTTGCAAAGAAGCCAACGACATCTGTTGGTGCATTTGTGTGACTTCTTGCCTTTTATGCCAAACAATCTCTCTGAGAATAGGTTGCAGTCGGGTATTAACGGTAGTGAGTGGGTAAATCATTAGCTGCTATGTATCTGGAGATAGGGTGACTCAGAAAGGATAAAGGATGAAATATTTTCCCTATTGTTTTCAGAGCCGAATCCAGTTTGAATTCATGTCAAACACTTCTTTCTTTTCCGTGTCTTTTGACTTTGAATGTTCAACTAGGCAATTATTTTTCAGCAGTCGAATGTAGGTGCGGTAAGGTATGTAGTCTATAGGGTTGTAGCCTGAAAACCTGAGAATTAATACACAAGCCCACGAATACTTGCCGGCAATAATTGCTTTGATAATTTGTTCAATTTGTTCCGTGTTAATTTTCTTAGTGGTTTGTGTATTACAACTATTATTTATTTGATGCATAGCTTTCCCTCTTTTTTAATTTGGAGTCCTACATCTAGAATCAACTGTGATTGATGTTTTTATCTAAAATCTAAAATCATGGGACTTAGCTTTGAGTTTGGTCGTATCACCTATCTTTTGGAAATTTACCGCCAATTTGACTAGCTCTACCAGAAAACTGTGTTATTACAAAAAGCTGATTACAGACATTTATGCTGATATGTAAAAAGCATTAACAAGATTTATGAGTTGGTTGGGGAAATAGGGGTGGATTTAACTAGTCAGCATTTTTATCTGCCTAATATATATCTAGTTAAACTAGCCCCTAGAGATAAACCGTGTTGCAGAAGCAGTTTCTTTATTAAGCGTACTCAATTTTTAGCCACAGATATATGTCCAATTTTTGGATAGACTTATCTCTTCTTTCGCTCTTGCATTTTATTGATTCTCCTTACCTGTACTGACGGGTCAGATCAAATCCCAAAAGAACAAATTATACTCGTAGTAATTTAGCCAAATAAAAAGACAACAGTAAAAATAATTTTTTTATTTTGGAATTTTAATGTATGATGCTTATCTTTCTTAATAATAGGTAATCTTTTTGTGTCACAGCAAGTATTATATGTTGCTATTGGTCACTGTATTGAATCTCAGGAAAGTTTAATTTATTATTATGGTAATCATAGAAAAGTCTAGTGTATTGCGAATGTTATTTTAAATACATTAATATAGCGAATACACTCGTTTCTAAACTACAAATATACAATATTTTGACTGGCTATGAACCTTGTAAGTCTTATTTGGTAAAGATAAACAATAAAAATTTGGCGATAGTTGATGGTGATAAACTTTAGCTAAATTTATGTTTTTATAGTATAAATATATACAAAAAATCTAAATAAAATTTTATTGATTTAAAAGCTAGACAAAAGATTACTGATAAAAGAAACCATTTTCTGAGGCTATTAACAGCATACGATATTTTTTTTGCTACCGAACATTTCTGGCGTTAAAATTTTAGTGATTATCGATACATTAAAATTTTACATTTTCTATAACTTTTGAGGGATGTTCTTGTAATACGTATATGAAGGTAAAAAAAAAGGTATATCTCATGACAGATGACTCAGCACATTGTTCTATAGTTATATGTCTTAAGGAGTAAGATAATTAAAATTTAATTCTTGACCAAAAAATTATCTATTTAGGCTCACATTTTCAGAATAAAAGTATCTAAATTAGGATTTAGTCTAGTAATATTATTGTGAATTATATTTTGTTTTGGTAAATATATTTTTTTTAATTTTATGAATATTGTGTTTTCATGTTTTAAATATAGGAATAAAATTATGTTTACAAACTCTTAATTATTTTATTTAAGCATTCCTATTTAATATACTATTCCTGATCTATAAAATAAGCTAATGTTTGATATATTGGCTTTTTTATAGACATCTGTTTGTTTCATAAAACAAAGGTATTGTTTATTTATGTAAATAAGTTTAAGTTACCTACTTGATATTGGGTAAATTAGATTAGAACTAATAAATTAACTAGAAATATTTATCATTAAAATTATTCTTTATCAGCCTTTCGGGTAATCATCACTTTTCGGTAGTTGTGATTATAAAAGCTTTAGTGACTAGATTGACAATTGATAAAAATAGCGAATAAGTATATGAATTCTGGTAATTATAAATTAGCTCAATCCTATTATCCATTGGCACTACAGCCAGAAGCGAATATAAATTTTGCTAATTCATTGAGCAATCAAACTATACAGGCGGCTTTATATTTAGTAGAAAACTCGCAGTTTATTTATGTTAAAGCAGTTTTCATATATTTAGACCACACGCTGGTATCTGTATTTCTTTCTTCCTTTGCGCCTTTGCGCCTTTGCGTGAGATATAAAAATGTGGTTCATTTAGCTGAAAATCGCTGTAAAGAGGCAACAGATCAAAATAAGTTTAAATATTGCCATGCAAAATCACTTTCCACAACAGTAGAAAATTGGGATGCCAGCTTTTTTCTAGACCATTGGTTAGAAGAATGGCGAAATATTATGGTCAAACCTGAGATGTTTATACTCTCATGCCAAAATTATTTTACATTCAAATACCGCGATCGCCTCCGGCACGGCTTTGCTGAACGCACCCAGAAAATCAAATCTTTTTACTGGAAATTACCTTTACCTACATAACATAAATAATCAAAGCAAGGAGTTGACTGTAGCTTTGGCTGTGAGAGAAGTGATGAAGTAGTAGAGGGGAGCATGTACAAGTGGATTGACGAATTAAAAAATACTCAAAAGCATTTACAACAGGAAAATGCTGAACTGAAGAAAAAAGAGACACAGCTTCAAAAATCCCTGGCTCTACTTCGTTCTACCCTGGAATCGACAGCTCATGGCATTGTGGCAGTGAGTCTTCAAGGAGATATTCTCGGCTTTAATCAGAAATTTCTAGATATGTGGCAGATCCCAAATTCCCTGACCCTATCCAGGAAGTATTTTCAATGGCAAGCTTTTTTGGAGAACGAACTCAAACACCCAGAAGCTTATAGCCAGGTTATGCAGGAAGTATCCAGTCAAGCAGATTTCGAGAGTTACGATATTTTAGAGTTAAAAGATGGGAGAATTTTTGCTCAATACTCTCAGCCTCAGTGGCTGGAGAGCAAAATTATCGGCAGAGTATGGAGCATTTGGGATGTGACTCAATCCCAGAGATCAAAAGAATTACCACAGTTTAATCAAGCTAGCTTGTGTACCTTTACAGAAACGACAAATGCTAGCATTTTTGTAATTCAAGGCTGGGAGTTATCCTACATCAATCCGGCGGCGGAGGTACTGACAGGTTATACAAAAGAGGAGCTACTAACTGGCTTTGATGCACGCCAATTGTTCAAGAACAAAAAGCGTCAGCAGGTAAATAACAAGGATTTAGAATACCAAGAAATTAAGATCCTGGAAAAAAACGGTACAGAACGCTGGTTAGTTTGTGCAGTAGCAATGCTGGGTAATCAAGAAACACCCGTTGAAATTATCGCAGGAATTGATATCACTGAATATAAACAAGCAGAATCTGATCTGAGCCAAAGTTTAGCACAAATCAAACAACTCAGCGAACTAAAAGCACATTTCATGTCTATGGTTTGCCATCAATTCCGCACTCCCCTAAATGTTGTTTCATTCTCTAATAGCTTACTCAAAAGGCATATCAATGAATATAAGAAGGAAAAAACACGTCCCTTACTTGACCACATTCAATCAGGTATTGAACAGCTGACCAAGATGTTGGATGATATTCTGTTCTTCTCGAAGACAGAAGCAGCCACAGTCAACTATGATGCCCATCCGATCAATTTGGTTGAGTTCTGCAATGAGTTAATTACACAAATGCAGACAAGTGATAGCCAGAACCGGATAAATTTCGTAAGTCAAGGTAGCTACTTAACAGCCTGTATAGATCAAAAACTGCTGAAGCCGATGATCTTGAACTTGCTCGACAATGCCATGAAATATTCCCCTATGGGCAGCGTGATTGATTTTAATCTCTTCTGTGAGTGTGGGAAAGTAGTTTTCCAGATTATAGATAGGGGTGTTGGCATTCCCGTTGCAGATAGACAGCGATTATTTGAGCCATTTTATCGAGGTAGTAATATTCATAATCTGCCCGGTACTGGACTAGGGTTATCGATTGTCAAAACCCTTGTGGACTTACATAGTGGTCACATTGCCGTGGAAAGTGAAGTTGGTGTAGGTACAACATTTACTATCATGCTGCCAGCAATAAAATCAAAGTTTTGAATTTACTATAGTGTTTGCTAATTGTTCCTTGCACAAAATTTGAGCGATAAAAAAATGATCCAGGAATCTGCGAAAACAATTCTGATAATTGAAGATGATGCTACTACCCGCAATCTTTATTTAAGAGGTCTTGAGGCTGAAGGTTTTAACGTTATAGATGCAGAAAACGGTGTTGTTGGTATCGAAAAAGCACAAACCTATTTACCAGACTTGGTGATTTGCGATATTGTCATGCCGGATATGGATGGTTATGACGTTCTCAGGACGATGCACAAAGATCCTGTGACGGCGATTATTCCCTTCATTTTTCTCACGGGTAGCGACCATCTGGCAGATGTTCGCAAAGGCATGGAGTTGGGCGCAGATGACTATCTGACCAAACCTTCTACTTTAGAGCAATTACTCAAAGCGATCGCTATCCGATGGGAAAAGCAATCTCTTTTGCATCGCTGGTATGCGACTAAATCTCATCAAATGCCAGAATCAGAACCCCCAAACACAACTCCATCTGTTACCTCTGAGTCAATCTTTCCAGCCATTCGTCATCTCAAAGAAGTTTTCGACTACATTGAAGCTAATTATGATCGCGGGATTACTTTATCTAATGTGGCTGAGGCTGTTGGTTATTCATCAGCTTACTTAACAAGTAGAGTCAGGGATAAAACAGGTCACACTGTGAATGGTTGGATTGTCAAGCGCCGCATGGCCGCAGCCTGTCTCTTATTGAAGGATAGTGACCAGACAATAGAGCAGATTGCTACAGCCCTGGGCTATCAAAATGCTTGTCACTTCTCCCGCCAGTTTCGCCAACATCACGGCATACCTCCCAAAACTTGGAGAAAAAAACATGAACTTTCTCAAGTTTTCAGTCATGAGAAGCCGCAACGTGAAAACTATGCACCTTTAGGTCGAGGTTAACTGTTTTTGGGCTTTGTCAATTGCTGCACCACTAATTGGATTGCCAAACCTAACAAACCAATTGCAACTATACCAAATATACCAGTTCCCAAGGCAACTATACCTACAACCAAAGTCCGCACAGCAGAGCCAATATTTACCGCCATTGGGTTATCTGAATGGATAGGTTTAGCAGCAAAAGTTGTGGCTATGGATATCATTAGCGAATACATAGCATATCCTAGTCCTCCAGCAAATACCGCTCCAGTTATACAACTTAAGGGAGTCGGCGGAACCTGGGTTTGAGCTTCTGGTGGTGTTACTTTTGAATCACTCATATTTTCGTTGTGTCTTCGTGTCTTAGTGGTAGGTTTCGACTTCGCTCAACTCAAGGGAAGAAAACTTCCTTAAGTTGATGATGCTACCTGAATGCCATGTGTAATTGTCCGCGTTACAAACAATTCTAAATCCTGATCAGGAATTGCGGCTCTTATCTGTAGCTTAACTGCTTGTGCTTGTTCTTCAGACTCAACCAGGGCAAACACTGTGGGGCCAGAACCAGACATCATGGTTCCTAAAACGCCTGCTTGAGTGGCAAATAGTTCTCGCAGTTGTAAGACTTGAGGATAAGCTGGTAAAACTACACGCTCTAAATCATTGTGCAGTTTTTGGGCAATTTCTCCAGCATCTTGATTCGCGATCGCTTTAACTATATCTCCAGAATGAACTGCGGCTGCACGCGCTGCTAAATTGTCCGGATCTCTAAGATAAGAACTGCCAAATTCTTGGCGATAGGTTTTGTACGCCCAAGCTGTGGAAACTTCCAGGCTACGATATTTCGCCAATACTATATATATAGGCTCCAAACTTGGTAAGGGCGAAAGTTGCTCACCTCTACCTGTAGCAATCACTGTGCCACCCGCCACACAAAAGGGGACATCTGAACCCAGAGTAGCACCCAGTTCTTCTAATTCTGATTTCGTGAGTCCCAGATTCCAGAGTAAATCTATCCCCACCAACACGGCTGCGGCATTTGCCGAACCTCCCGCCAAGCCAGCCGCTACGGGAATGTGTTTGTTAATCGTAATTTCTACACCCCCATATTTAGCCAAGGCTTCGGGAAATTTTGCCGCCATGAGTGCTGCGGCTCGGTATGCTAAATTACTTTTGTCAGTAGGTACTTGTGAGTGGTTACAGTTGACGCAAATACTTTCATTACTTAGAGATTGCACATTAATTTCATCGGCGAGTTCAATACTTTGTAGTATCATCGCTAACTCGTGATAACCATCGGGGCGTTGGCTGATGATTTCCAAATATAAATTGATTTTAGCAGGAGCAATGAGAGTATATGAACGCATATCAGTTATTAGTTATCAGTTATCAGGGGTCAGTTATTGGGAATCAGTTATCAGTCTGTTTACTGTTCACTGTTAACTGATTTACTAATGTTACCCATTGCTGAACGCTGAGGTCTTCGGCTCGAACTTGGGGATTTATTTCTAATTGTTCCAGTAATTGGGTCAGGCGATCGCGTTCAACAACCGATTGCAAATTATTTCTTAACATTTTACGTTTCGCCCCAAATCCCAGTTTGAGCAAACTCTCAAATTTGCGGGGGTTCAGTGCTGGTGTTGAAATCTGTCGGGGACGCAACCGCACCACGGCTGAATCTACCTTTGGCGGTGGGTAAAATGCACCTGCGGGAACTGTGCAAATGAATTCACAATCAGCTAAATACTGCACCCGCACACTCAAAGCCCCAAAAGTTCTAGAACCAGGATTAGCATACAACCTATCTGCTACTTCTTTCTGCACTAGTAGGACGATAGAGTCAAACGGTTCTGGGTTAGGGTTAGCGATAGTCCCTAGCAATTTCTCTATAATTGGCCCTGTGATGTTGTAGGGAATATTCGCTACTACTTTATTAGGCTTTTGAAAGTTGGGAAAGGCTGCTAACGGGGATGCTAAATCTAAGGTGAGGAAATCCCCTTGCAATAGTAAGAAGTTATCTTTTTTACCGAGTTGCTTGGCTAACTGTTTGCATAAATCAAAGTCTATTTCCACTGCTACAAGCGATCGCACCAAGGGAAGTAAACGCCGAGTTAGAATACCCGTACCGGGGCCAATTTCCAGGATGCGATCATCGCTCTGGTGACATTCTGCTGCTTTAATAATTGCATCCAGTGCCTTTTCACTTTTGAGCCAATGTTGAGCAAAAGACTTGCGCGGTCTAATCATTAATTTTCCTGACTATATTAGTTTTTACAGCAGTTTTCATTCAGATGAAGTATATATTTATCTGTGTTCATCTGTGTACATCTGTGGTTAATTATTTTTTGATCTCTTGACTAAACCCGAAATTGAAACAGTAACAACCCAAATCAGATTATCCAAAATTCAGCACCAAAAGCCAGAAAAACCTTTGCGTAGGTTGGGTTAAGCACAGCGCAACCCAACAAAAGTCTTTGCTGTAGCGCGAAAAATGTTGAGTTTAACTGCATTCTATCCAACCTACGATGATCAGGTTTTCAATAGGTGTAATTATGTCAGCCTTTCTCTGTGTGAGAAAAATAACTTGCTCTATTACTGAGAAATTTGGCACAATAAACCTAATAAATCCCCATCCTTTACTGCCAAGTCAAAAATCATGCCTACGAGTGGGACAGTTCTGCGTAACCGCTATAAAATCATCAACCTACTAGGAAGTGGCGGATTTGGTGACACCTATTTAGCAGAGGACTTGGGTATACCTATTAATCCTAAGCCTAAGTGCGTTGTCAAGCGTCTGAAAACTCACAACCTCACAGACGAACAATTGGATTGGGTAAAAAACTCATTTGAGCAAGAAGCAGTAACCCTGTACAATTTGGGAAATCTTCACCCCCAAATTCCCAAATTATCGGAATATTTTCAGGTAGGGAATGAATTTTATTTAGTACAAGACTTTATTGATGGGGATGATTTGACCAAAATTATCACCCCTGGGAAAAAATTCCCTGAGACAACAGTTATCCAGCTTTTAGCAAAAATTTTAGAAGTGTTGGTAGTCGTCCACCAACAGAATATTATCCACCGCGACATCAGCCCCAAAAATATCATGCGTCGTCGCCTGGATGGGAAAATCATGTTAATAGACTTTGGCACAGTCAAGCAGATGATTTTTCAGAATTCCGGGCAAACTAGCCTCACTATGGCCGTGGGGACACCTGGTTTTATGCCTTGGGAGCAATTCAATGGTAAACCGAAATTAGCCAGCGATATCTACGCCGTCGGCATGGTGGGTGTTCAAGCACTGACAGGAATACCACCCCATTTATTGGATGAAGATGAAGATGGTGAAGTAATTTGGCAAAATCACGCCAGTGTTAGCAGGGGATTTGCACAAGTATTGACAAGAATGATTCGTCGCCGCGTTAGCCAACGTTACCAAAATGCCGCCGAAGCTTTAGAAGCGATACAGTTATTCAATCAACCTATTGCCCCAAAAATTATTACCCCAACGATTATTGTTCCACCTTCTTCTTCAGTAGGTGTGCAATTGTTTAATTCCAGCGTAGAAGTGGTAATGGTAAATGCACAGGGCAAAATTATCAACCGTCTCAACCGAGAAGCGAAATATTTCGTTGAAGATTTAGGCAAAGGTGTCATCTTGGAAATGATGCAGATACCAGGAGGAACATTTATGATGGGTTCACCACTAGGGGAAGCGGGACGAATTGACGCTGAAAGTCCCCAGCATCAGGTAAGAGTTCCTGGTTTCTTCATGGGGAAATATCCAGTTACCCAGTCACAGTATCAAGCAATGATGGGTACAAATCCTGCTAATTTCAAAGGTGAGAAAAGACCTGTAGAAAAAGTCAATTGGGATGATGCGGTAGAATTTTGTCAAAAATTGAGTCATAAGACAGGAAAAACCTATAGATTACCCAGCGAGGCTGAATGGGAATATGCTTGTCGTGCGGGAACAACCACGCCGTTTTATTTTGGTGAAACGATTACCACAGATTTAGTCAACTACAACGGTGACTTTCCCTACGCCTCAGCACCAAAAGGTGAATATCCTCAGCAAACAACAGATGTCGGAAAATTTCCGCCAAACTCTTTCGGTTTATACGATATGCATGGTGATATATGGGAATGGTGTCAAGATATATATAATAGTAGCTACCAAAGCGCGCCCATAGACGGTAGTCCGTGGTTGAATAATAGCGAAAATAACATAAAGCTGCTGCGTGGCGGTTCATGGCACGGCCTTGCTAGGAGTTGCCGTTCTGCGGCTCGCGGTAGGGGCGCGCGCGCGGATCAGAACAGCCTTGTTGGTTTTCGTGTTGTCGCGTTGGTTGCGTGAGCGCTCCCAAAGGTCAGAGCTGATAAGTGGGAATTTATCGGGCGTACAATCGGGAGTCCAGACCTGAACCAGTGAGGAAGGCGACGACCTCCGAATTTGACACTCTCCGACCTGAAGGTGCGGAGATTCTTGGTTCAACGAGTCCACTTAGACTAGATCCCTTGCGGTGTCTAGCCCAGAGGTGGTTCTCTCCCCAAGCGTTAACTTTCGGTATGCCCTACCGTAGTTGGATTACTCCAAGAATTTGTTTGGTTAAATTCTGTGTCGTCTAGTTCCCATGAAGATTTTACCTATTCCTGGGTAAGAAACTAAAACTATGGAATAGAACCCCATATCTTCTCCCAAGGGGAGACGCTGCGCGAACAATTGTCAAGGTACAGATTGCTGTTAAGCAGTGTAGGGTTTTTAATGTGGTTGATTACCCCTCCACATTATCAATTTTAGCATATTGAATCACAGCTTGGTTTACCCTGTATCGTGCTTTTCATACCCGGTCTAAAGAACGTAATACGCAACTGCGTTGCTGTTACTCCGGGGTTTTCAACCTACCTTATAAAACCGAGTCGGATAGCTTGGTAGGTTGCAAAACCGAAGACTTGTCCGACTCAACCATATATTTTCTAATTAATTGACACTCCCCTGGCTAAAGCCAAACAAGTAGGGGCGGGTTTAGAGATATTATGATTCATGATTAACCAACAGATTATTAAACCCGCCCTTATAACTCGATTATTTAATAGATTTTATCTTAACAAAAATTAATTATCACAGTTACCAGATCCCCGACTTCTTTGAGCAGTCGTATGTCTATCTATTAAGTTCATAAGTAAAGTTTATTGTATTTTGAACGCAGCATTTTCTATCGGCTGTTAGTCTTTTATTATGTGAGCAGTTAAGCAATTCTTGTCTGTCTAAGCATTTATGCCAAGTTCATCATGATTGATTAACTATTCAGGAATCTCTCACAAATCTATATTCACTAAATACACAAATTTCCCAAGTCTTAATTACTAGCACTGTTATGACTCATTACTCTCTTGATTGGATTGAAGCCTGGTGTCAAGAAAACGGCTGGACAGAATTATTTGTCGAGCGGCGCAACAACTACTGGGCTTTTCCTCCTGGATGCGTAATGCCTGAACCAATTCCCCATCACGTCCTCAACTTAATTAAGGCTGAAAAGGGTTTCACTGTTGAGGAAAGAGTCTGGTCAGCATCAGCAGTAATTAGCACAATTGTAGCTATTGTTTCTACATTTGTATTTAAGTGTCCCATGCCATTAGTTTTTGCCTTCGCTTTTAACGCTGTGACTGTAGCTCAATTTGAGATGGAAGATGCCTAGCCGCAAGGCGGAAATCAAAAGTCAAAAGTCAAAAGTTTTTAGCCTTGGCGATTAGAGATTAGAATAAAGCCTCTGATGCCGCAGGCTGTACGCTACTAAACCAGCATGACGCGTAGCGGCTTTATCTCCCCTCCTCGCTTGCGGGGAGGGGCTGGGGGTGGGGTGACATGATTGTGGTAATCGTAAATAATTAACTTATACTTCTTTCAAATAGTAATTAAACCGTTCCCGGAGTTTTTCCACACTCATATCTTGAGTCCAGTATTCCACTAGCGCATGACCAAATGCCCAAGCGTTGCGGTCAGGTGCAGCAGAGTTTTCTAGTAGCAATGGCCAAAGAGATAGCAAATCAAAGTTGAGAGGATTAACCTTACCTGTATGCAATAGGGAAAACAGGTCATAGGCCATTTGCAGTTTACCAATTACAATCGGCAACTGTTCCACTGGGATTTGCTCTGCTAGGAGATACGCCAGAGTGGGAGAACCAGTTGATACTGTGGCGATGAACTGAAGCACAGGACTTTTCAAGAGTGCAGTTAGTCCCTGAGTGGTCGCCATTTGGAAGGTGTAATGGTCGATGATTTTGGCAGATGCGGCAGTACGAGCTTCCAAGTTACGCAAAAAGCGGGCTAATCGCAGTTGTTTAGCAGGTGCGATCGCATCTACAATTTGCAAAGATAGTGTTTCTACTCCCCAGGCGGCTCGACCTGTTTTAATGTCGCTGGTAACAATCGGTAATACTAGATTACAGAAGTTATCCAAAAGTTGGGCGCGGTATTCTGTAGCGTTACGAATGGCAATTTCCTTGGGACGATTCCCCGATTCCCAATTATAAGGCGGTTCCCACTCCCGAAGCGGACGGAGACGGTCTACTTGGGTAACAACTGCAATAGTTGGTAAATCGGCAACTTCCGCCTGCATATCTTGGAGAAAATCTACATCCATTTGTAGGGCGGGATCAAGTGCAGGGGTAACTAACAGTAGTAAATCTGCATTGGTAGCATAATCAAGCACCAAATTTCGCAAATCACCACCATTCACCTGTTCATAACCTGGGGAATCCCACAGCGTTAAACTTTCGCCGATGGAACTTTGCCAATGATAATTTTGAATCTGATCAGTGCTGGGTAAAACATCCACCTCTGCCAGATCAGCCTGAAATAAGGTATTAATCAAGCTGCTTTTTCCCGAACCTGTGCGCCCGACAATCAGAATATTTACAGGTTTTTGGGCAACTTCCTCGGCTGGTTCGGCTTTGGCTAATATTTCTCGGAGGTTTTGAGTTTTAGCTGTGGGTAGGGTGGGTGTAGAAATACTGGCTTCTGCAACTGGTAATTTGCTACCACTGTAAAGTGCGATCGCCTGACGACATAAATTCCGCAGGGCATTTTCCCGCAGTAGTTGCCCTAAATTGACTAACAATTGCTGAGTTGCTTGGTTAGTATAACCCTTAGTAGCTTGCTTGGCCACTGCGACTACAGGATTAAATAGCCACTGCGCCCAATTCCATGCTTGCCAAACTTTCCGAGCCGATGGCTCAATTTTGCGATAAGCTTCATAAGCTTGGTAAGCTTGTCCAACGGTAATCTGATTCAGTGCTGGTGATAACTTCTGCATCCACTGATCGAGGTCATCCATCGTTCCCCGAATTAACCCGTAAGCCTGGGGTATATAAATATTTAACAGGGGATATTGAACTTGAGGATAATATATATGCGCGATCGCTGTGACTAAATCTTGGCATCGTGTCCAAAAAGTTTGCCAGTCTTCCCAAATCGGGCGATCGCTTTCTGCTGCTTTGAGAATCTCTTGCAGTGCTATTTCTGCCTGTTTGATATTGTCGCTTTGGGCTGGTAGTCCTACTGGCTCATCTGCGGCAGATTCTAACTCTTCTGTGACTTCCGCCAAAGCAGCTTCTACCATATTGATTTGAGGTTTAGTCCATTTCACCAGCAGCCAACGCCAGCCCACAAATACCAGGGTAAATATACCCCAAACCCAACTAATACCCCAGGTATGAATTTGCATCCCTGCGGATATAAGTAAAAAAGTAATAATTAGTGCAAGGGGTAATGCTAATACTACCCATTGCCACAGTTTTAATCGCAGCATTTTTTAGTGATCCGCCCTAATTTTTGACACTCCCTACATCTATACTAAATTTATCCCAAAAAACTTATATGGGGAGTGAAACTCTAATTAAGGCTCGTTTATCGGCATCTGCTGCGACAATTCGAGCAACATACCTTAAAAAACCTATCGGTAAAAGTAATGTTGCGGTTGCTGAAATACATATTCAAGGTGATGTAGCTTTTTGTGTAGGAGGAACATCTAGAGGTGGAAACAAGAGTCCCATTCCTCAACCCAAGCCCAAATCAGAAGGAGGCCAATTTGAACCAACAGTTGATTCCCGTACTCATCGCCTTATGGATACTGATGCTGAATATAAAGTATTATCTACAATTGCAGATCAGCTTGAAATACTCTACGATCTTCAGGTAGAAGGGAATCTTTATCTTTATACAGAACTACAACCCTGTGAAAGTTGTGAAAATATTATCAAGCAATTTCAAATGAAGTTTCCAAATATCACAACAGAAGTATTTTGGGACTATCCCTATCCATAGAACTAATTATCAGCGAGGAACTTATAATGGTAATCAAATTCACCCCATCGATAAATCGGCAAGTATCTTATACAAATAATATACCTGAACCTCTAGAAGCTTTATTTAACCAAATTAGGCTGGAACATTATGAAGAACTCTACGAGCCAGAGGCAGATGGCACAGCTTCACTGGAAGATACTTTAAATGAAGTTTTAGAAGCAACGCGTAGTAGCAATGAGACACTCAGTCATCTTCGTTATGTTTGGATGACACTTATCATCACTCTAGTGGTAGAGCCTACAGTAAAACACTATCAGCCACAGGGAAAGCTATCACCCAAAAATATTATTAATTTGATGGTTAGATGGATAATTGAGACTATTAATAAATCGATTAGCTCGGAAAGCACTACCAAAATTGCTGTTGACAAATTAATTGGTCAAATAACTGAAAATTGTGATTTTGATTTTCAAACAGAGATAGCAAGCCTCCAGGTTATCAATGAGGCACTAGATGTATTTCGGAATGCGGTTCGGGTTCTAGATTATAATCAAGCTGTAGAGGCAATTTTAGAAATTTTAGATGATTGCTTAGAAGGATATGCAATTTTTCCTGGTTCCTATGGAAGAAGAGAATTATTTGAATGGTGGCTATTCGATGTTGTGCCAGCTAGTTTTTATTTAAAGCCACCCAAATATTTCTATATAGTAGAAGGTTTACAAAATAAAGAAACGATTAGATTGCGCCAAACTAGCTTAATGAATGATATTAGCTATTTATTACAGTCAATGGTTCAACTAGATATAAAGAATGAAGACCAGAAAAACTCACAGCATTTATTTAACTATAATAATATTGTAAAGGACAAAGAAATAAATATTGAGTTAAACAGTAGTAGTTTTAATTCAATTAAGAACACACGTAATTATGGAAAAATCACTCAATTTGTTTAAATTCGTAGCAAATTAAATAATTTATATCAATGAGCGCACAAAAACATGACAAAGAAGAAGTAGTATCGGATTTTCTTCAGTCTCTCCAAGATAGAGAATTAATTATTGAAGAAGAGAACAGCTATGGAGAAGAATATACAGATAAACTTAAGATAGCTTGTAATAACCTTCTCCAAAAAGAATCTTTTCAAGTTGGACAACTTGTGAAATGGAAAGAATATCTCAAAAATAGGAAAATACCTCACAAAAATCAACCTGCTATTGTTGTCGCTGTTTTAGATGAGCCTATTACGAGTAGTGAAGATGAATCTGGCAGCCCTTATTTTCTAGAAACACTAGACATCATATTAGGAATCATGATCGATGATCATACTTTTCTAACTTTTTACTATGATAGTAGGAGATTTGAGGCTTACTAGATTGCCGAATTATTACTATCAAACAGTTGATAATAAAATCATTCTGGTACTTGAGACAAAAGCGATGTCTAGGAGGGCTAACCCTACAGATAATTATATAATTGCTCCGTTAATGACTAATTTCATTTAAAACCCTTTGCTGACTTCTTTTGTCCCTTACCTTTAGGCTTAGATTTGTTAACTTCTGCGATGGCTTCTTGAAATAAGTTGTGCAGATGTATCGGTACACTGGCA
>REBL01000223.1 GCA_007692755.1 Nodularia sp. (in: cyanobacteria)
TAATTCGTAATTCGTAATGCCTCTTGCTCCCTTTGGGAGAGCTTCGCTAACAGAGGAGCTACGCTCTAAGCGCAGCTATGCCGCAGGCTTTACGTAATTCGTAATTGATTTGTCCCTTATTCTTTTTTCAATTGAAAATTTCCCAGGTTTCCAACGAATGATGAGGCGTAAATGACCCTTTTGTTCTAAGTGGAGGATAGGAGAATGGGGACTAGGGATTAGGGATTAGGGATTAGGGATTAGGGATTAGGGATTGAGATGGAAATGGAAATGGAGATGGAGAATTTTCTTCCCCCCTGCACCCTGCACCCTGCACCCCTGCCTCTTCCCCCCTGCACCCTGCACCCTGCTCCCCTGCCTCTTCTTCAGGCTGTTTGCGCTGTTTGAGCCAGTTGTTGCTGGTTGAGATAGAAATAATGACCTTTTCTGTCAATTAATTCATCATGAGTTCCACTTTCGACAAGTAAGCCTCGATCTAAAACCAGTATCAGGTCAGCATTACGCACTGTGGACAGGCGATGAGCAATAATTAGGCTGGTGCGCCCTTGGAGAATTGTTTTCAGGTTATTTTGGATAATCCGCTCAGATTCGGAATCGAGGTGGCTGGTGGCTTCGTCTAAAAGCAATAAGCGGGGATTTCCCAGTAACGCACGGGCGATCGCAATTCTTTGGCGTTGACCACCAGATAACATCCCTCCACCTTCACCAATTTGGGTTTCGTAGCCAGCAGGCATCAGCTTGATAAATTCATCGGCTCCTGCTAATCTGGCCGCTTCAATGATTTCCTCTAAGGTGGCTTCTGGGTGAGCAATATTGATATTTTCGCGAATAGTCCCTCCGAATAAGAAGGTATCTTGATCGACAACCCCAATTTGAGAACGCAGCGATCGCAAGGAAATACTAGTCACATCTTGGGCATCAATTAATACTTTTCCATCTGTCGGCAGGTATAGTCCCAATATCATCTTGGCGAGGGTTGTTTTCCCTGAACCACTACGCCCCACAACCGCTACAGTCTGCTCAGGGAGGATTTCAAAGCTGAGATTTTCTAGGACATTAGTATCACTCTCTGGGTGATAGCGGAAAGTCACATTTTCAAACTTAATATGTCCTTCTAACCTTGGTAAAAACTGTCTCGGTTGATAGTGCAAATCTTCTTCCGGTTCCGCTTCCAAGACATCATTAATTCGTTCACTGGAAATCACGATTTCCTGGAATTGATTCCACAAAACAACTAGCCTTTGAAAGGGGCGAATAATGTTGCCCAATAACATATTAAAAGCAACTAACTGTCCAATGGTGAGTTCGTTTTGAATAACCAACCATGCCCCAAACCACAGCAAACCCGTAGTAACCAGCGTTTCAATGCCGGAGCTAAAAATCTGCATTTTGTTACTAATAATCTGCCCGGCAAAGGTCTTCTTAATCACATTATTTAATAGCTCTTCCCAATGCCAACGCACTGTCTGTTCAATGGCCATTGAGCGAATTGAGCTAATACCTGTGAGAGATTGAATCAGATAACTATTTTCGCTGGCTGTGGCATTAAAAGCCTCACGATTAATGCGACGAAAGAAAGGTGTCGCAACGAGCGCCAAAATAAAGAATGGGGGAATGATACATAAACTCAGCAAAGCCATTGGGGCGCTATACCAAAACATCAATCCCACGTAGATAAACACTGTCAGCAAATCCAAGGTGATGGATAAAGCTTCCCCGGTGAGGAATCGCTGAATTTTATAGTTTTCTTGGACGCGGGAAATAATATCCCCAACGTAGCGGGATTCAAAATAGGCTAAAGGTAAGCGGAAGGTGTGTTTAATAAAACCTACCAATAAGGCAACGCTGATGCGGTTGGCTGTGTGATCCAGGAGATATTGTCGCAGTCCATTAATGACGACACTGAACAAGCCAAAAATCAGCAACCCGAAACCGACGGCGTTTAATGTCAGGGTGCTACGCTGCACAAGTACTCGGTCTAATAGCAACTGAGTTAATAAGGGCGTAACTAATCCAAATATCTGAATTAACACCGAAGCCATAAAGACTTCAAACAGCACTTTGGAATGAGGTTTGACTAAATCAAACAACTGCCAAAATTGTGTACTGCTTTCCTCGGTTTCTTTGAGGAGGGCTGTGGGTTGCAATAACAACGCGTAACCAGTCCAACCAGCTTTAAATTCTTCATCGGTGAGGGTGCGTTGTCCGAAGGCGGGGTCACCGACAACTACCTGCTTGTTTTTGACTTCATAGACAACGATGTAATGTCTACCTTCCCAGTGTGCGATCGCAGGTAAGGTTTGTTGTGCTAATTTATCCAAGCTGGCTTTCACCGGACGAGTAGTAAAACCAATGCTTTCCGCCGCCGTTGTTAAACCTCTGAGTGTGGCACCGGTGCGATTAATATTGGCTAAATCTCGCAGTCGGTTGACGCTCAAATTTTTACCCCAATACCGACTAATCATCACCAAACAAGCGGCTCCACAGTCAGCAGCGCTTTGTTGTTCAAAGAAGGGATATCGTCTAGTTAACCGTCCCCACCAATGCCCAGCTTTGACTGTAGGACTAGGAAAATAAGCTTGTCTTTGCTTCTTTTTTGGTTCCGGGTCTGGTGGTGGTGGTAACTCTCTAATTCTCCTGGGGGTAATGACTGGTATAGGTGTGTTATCTGTCGCCTCTTGGCGTTCTGGTAATAACTCGGCTAATTGCGGCCAGTATTCTAATACAAGTGGCCAATCAGCATTTTTGAGGCTGTAAAGCTTTGTGGGTTGAGCTATGCGCCAATCTTCCTGCTGGGGATATACATAGATGTTTCCCGGTGTTAATGTCCGCCCATCTGTGTGCTGTAGTTCTCCCTGATGCAACAGCCAAAGTTTGGTGTTCTGAAATAGCGTGGTGGGGAGTGAGTCACCCTCGACAGTGTGGCGCTCAAATAAAGCCAAAGCTTTGAGTATCCCTTCCACAGACCCATTGTGAGGAACGAGGGATGTTTGACAACATAACAACAGTAGATCCCACAGTTCGGCACGTTGTTTGAGGCGATCGCGAATGCTCGGATGTTTGCGGATCACCTCTTGTAAAGATGCTTGGGGAAAATAAGCCAGTTTTAACTTCACAGAAGCTCTAGCCACATAAGGACTAAACTCTTCTTCTGTAAATAAAGTCAGTTCGCCAAATGATGCTCCTGTTGTCAGGGTGGTAATTAAGTTATTCGCGCCATCTAAAAGTCTGACTTTACCACCAAGGACAATATAGATGCCGTTAGGCGCGTTTGCAGCTTGCCAGAATTGCTTTGCTACTGGTGGTTCGACAATTTCCACCCCAATTAAACATCTTTCAATTTCTGACTCTGACAACGGCTCACCCAAGCTGTAGATGAGTTGTTGCGCTAAGTATTCCGGGGAAAACGCTGATGCCATTTCCTGACCTCCAAGACAGAATTATTTATTGGTCTGAGCGAGATTTAATGACCAATGAAAATTAGGTTCGGAGTTAGATTGCAAGTCGCAAATTGTAATCCCAGCATCCTTAGTTTGGTCAGTTTGGTCAGTTTGTGGTGGTGTGGAACTTTTCCGTTTGGTGGACAGTCCCATTTGTTTAAGTAGGCGATTAATGTGGCGATCGCTAATTTGGATATTAAATTCGTTGGCGAGATGTTTGCTCAACCATTGGGCTGTCCAATAAGTAAACGCATAACCATAATCACGAGGGCTATGGCTAACCAATTCTTTCAATCGATCCAAATATTGGTCATTCACAATTTTCGGTCTACCAATTGGGCGCTCATTCCATTTGTGTGCCAAACCAGCTTCCGCTAAACCAATCCAGTAGCGAGCCATTTCCTGAGAACAACCGACGATTTCACAGATTTGGCTTTGAGATTTCCCCACATCGGCTAACAACATAATGTCAATGCGCCGCCGATATTCTGGCTGTAAATCACCTTGTAAGCTTTTTAGCAAAGCTTTTCTTTGAAAAGAGGTTAAAAACTTACCTTCTTGAAAGTTTTGGACGTTGTAGTTTTCAAAGGTTTCGCTTTGACTAAGAGAGTGTGACATATTTATTACCAGTTGTCTTCTACTGAAAATTTGGGCAACTTTATCCGTTGCAGCTATGGTCAAACCTCAAAAAATCAGGCTTGATAACTGCAAGAGTAATTAGCCTTTTCCAGCTAATTAAGTATTTACGCGATGTGGGTATAATGCTTGGTACTTTCCCTCTGATATCGTGACGAAATTGAGGGCATATACCCGTGTTATCTTGGCTTTTTAGATTCAATATTTCACCATGCTAATGGGCTGTATACCGCAAGAGATGTGTCATCAAAAAGCTGCCGATACATCACGGTATTTTTCTATTCTTCCCAGTCAACACATTCTTAGTTAAAAGCTGCGCTCTTGTGGTGTGAGCAATAGCTAACGTGGCGTAGACATAGACCGTCAGTAAGTAGTAAGCAAACCTGACAAAATATGAAGCAAGCATAGCTGTTGTCTAATCTAATAAACAGCGATTTCTGGTAAGACACCTAAAACCAGTAAATTACTCACTGGCTAACCCCAATAACTTGACAAACTTCCCTAAGAATTTAGTGTGATGTTGGTAGTAACTTCAAGCAATTATCTTGGTTGAACATGAGAGGGAAGTGGTTTAGAGTCTGACAGTGACTCTTATTTTGAGGATGTTACTAAACTCTGCAATACAGGTTTATAGGTCAACCTCAAAATATTTAAACTGGTTGTGTTTCGATTACCAAAAATGTGGTTGAAACGGGTTCCATACCAAAATGGAACTTAGAGGCAGCTAAGGTCAGGTTATGAATACAAATCTACTTCCTAGACTAGCCTAAGACTAGCTAATATCTCATCAGCAGATTTCAATAAATCTGGAATTATCTGAAAAACAAGTTCAACGAAAAAGCGACAGTTATTTAATCTGTTGTCTTAACCTACTGTTATCCTTTTAGAAATTTTCCTACATCTAGTCAAGGGTTTTACGAAAAAAGACGAAATCTTCACTCAATATTGATTATATCTTTACTTTAAATTAATAATTAATTTTGTCTGTATTAAATTCATATATAGATTCAATTTAATTGTGCGTAAAATTTGAGCATCAAAATTTACTCATTCAAGTATAGTATGTATTTCACAATTACTATATTACTAAAAAAAACGAAGGCGAAATAAATATAAATTATATGTTTTTACATCTATCTCCAGCTAGAGAAAACTATGTTCATAAATATCTCTTGTTTGAGATTTCCAGTATCCATCTTGAGGATGAAATTTATTAATTTGGTTTAAATATGTCCGAAAAAGTATTATCCAAAGCCCTGATACCAATTTAATATATAGGAATCCGATTTGATTTTTGAAAAAATCTAAGTATATGTAGTATATGTAGTGGCGTGGCAAGGCTAAAATGTTGCATTATGTTTTTCTTGTGGAACAGGCATCTTGCCTGTTTGGGCGGGCAGGATGCCCACCCCACAATAGTTTTATCTATAGTTATTAAATAAAAAAACTGGAAGCTACTCATTTCGAGCTTCCAGTAGTTGCTGTATAAATTGTTAACTTATAAAGCAGAAATAATCCTGTTTGGGAGAAAGAGGATTATGATTTTTCAAAAAAACAAACGTAACAGCTATAAAATCTATCAGCCATAACCACGATTGCAACGTCACTTTCCTTTTTCCTCTGCTGGTGATGATGCTATATATCACCTTTTTAGGGATACATAATTTCAAATTCAGTCAAGAAGCTCTATCTAGTTTCCCCACGTCTAGAGACTTAATAGCGGGCATTAAAATTTAAAATGGCGGGGAGACGCGATTCTAAATTTTTTTTGCTCAGACTTCCTCGGAAAAAGAACCACCAATAGTAACGCTTGCATCGTCAGTTTTGGTTTAGGAGTTATTTACTCCCTCAGATACTGACTGTTTCAGCAACAACAATCAGTTAGATATATTTCATAATCAGATATTCATTCATTTGAATTTCGTAAATGATTTTTTTAATCACCTCTTGTTAAGTAGCTATCTCTAATTTATAGGATATTCGTGTTTAATATTTGCCATTTTGGCAGTTTTTATTGATCAATTTTGCTGTTATCAAGTAGCGCCATTATGGGCATACATTTATGTTAAATTAAATACCCATAAAACCTTGTGGTTTATGACTAGATAACAAGTACCTATAAAATATGGCTCTATCCCTGATTTGAGGAATAGAGCCGCTGATGGAAAAACTTGTATGGGGTCAACTAATTATCTAAACTGCTCCCACGAATTTAATTTTTTTGCTTTCCTACCACCTCAAGATAAGCAAAGTCTTTAATTTTACTTAAACAACTGGCTGAACTATTAGTATTAGACCTGCTATTCATTGATGGTTTGGCAGCTTTCATATCTTGATGCTGTTGCTGCGCTCTGCTAGCTTGAGTATTATCTTTGAGCAATCGATTGTAAGTGCGATAGGGAATGTAATGTAAAGGATTATAACCAACTATGCGTAGCATTAAAACACAAGCCCAGGAATACTTACCTGCGAGAATCGCTTCTACTATTTGGTCAAATTGTTGAGGATTTACTGCTTTACTAAAGTTGCTACTCATTCCAGGAATATTGTGGTTCATAGTGTTAATTATCTTTGATGAGATTAATCTAGGTTCGTCAGTGCTTGGGGTTAAACTTGACTTGCAGTTATTGATTGGATAATTGAGGGAAGAAGAATTTTATTAACAAGTATGTAGAAAAACTTCTGAAATTTTCAGTAGTTGTCTTAGTCTCTTGAGTTTGGCTAGAAAACTGTTCATGAGCGTTTTAGCTGCAAACTTGAAAAATAAGCACAAAAAGATTAAGGGTTGTGGTAAAAGGCACACCAAGATATTTATTTTTGGTAAATTCATTGTGATTGCGGCGACAAGACTGCTATAAGTTGACACCATCTGAAAATCTAAATAGTAGTAAAAATAAAAATCATAAAATTTCATCTCTAAACTTCTCCTTTGACTTAAGGTTGCAACTGCATTTGACCTGATGATTCTTTCCATTAGCTGACCTTCAATTAAAAGTCTGTTTGCTGCTTTATATGGATAGTGGTAGATGCAGTTTTGATCTCTTGTGAATGTCTCTACTCCTAATTTAATTAGTTGTCCCTGATAATTTTTTGTATATTTTTTTGCTCTCAAATCAAGAGCATTTTTGTAAAATATTTTAGTTCTTTCTGTGAGCAGAACTATTTGTCTGAGAAAATTAAGAAGACTTTTAGTAATTATACTACTGTTTACTGTTAATGTCATCTCCTTTCTTGGCGTATATATCATTAGATTTACTGACTGTTTTTATCTCCAATCATATGTTGTGTAATTTTATTTTACGTCATTTAGTTACTAATCACTCAGGGGGTCAAACCCCTCGCTTATAATACGTTTGAGACTTGTTTCTTGACCAGCATACTAGAAAAATTACCACTAAATACATTCATAAACAACTGACGATTAGAGCAGTATAAATAACACCAAAATGCTAAACAAAATATTGTTTAGCTGAAATCATGGGAAATAGCTTCTATTTTTTATTGATATTTTTCTTATTAGTAAGAGCTACATTGCTTGCTATAAATGGTTTGTCGTTCTGATATACATTTTAAAGTTGCAAATAGTTCTCATATATTAGGTAAAAATTTTAGCCAGCAACTACAAAGAATGATTTGTAGTTATTAATGCTTCATGGTATTATTTGCTCTAATTTGAAAATTTACGAAAGTACCTAAAATAAAACATCCTTAAAAGGATGTTTAAAAAGTATGATGTAGCAGTTTGTGTCGGAATACCATGAATATAAGTTTTAAAATTAGAACAATTTATTTTGTTGGGTATGTTACTAAGTTCATCCGGAAAAAAATCTCCCGGATTGGGATTACAGTTGTAATTGTAGTTGGGCTAAGTGATGATAAAGACCGGCTTTCACCATTAATTCCTGATGAGTACCTTGTTCAACCAGCACACCTCTGTCTAGGACAAATATGCGGTCGGCGTGACGCACACTAGATAAACGGTGAGAGATGATAAAAGTGGTAGCATATTCGCTCATCTGAATTAAGTTTTCCTGAAAACGCCGTTCTGATTCCGCATCCAGGGCGCTAGTTGCTTCATCCAAAATTAAAATAGCTGGGTTCCTAATCAAGGCGCGCGCGATCGCAATTTTTTGTTTTTCTCCCCCAGAAAGCTTTATACCTATTTCTCCTACTGGGGTGTTGTACCCCAAAGGCAATGCTTCAATAAAGGTGTGTGCGTCTGCTAGCTGGGCTGCGGCGATCGCCTGTTCTGTACTAAACTCCGAATTGTACAGGGTGATATTTTCTAAGATGGTTCCAGAAAACAGAAAAGACTCCTGTGGGACAACACCCAACTGACTCCGCAACGATTGGGGCGAAACGAGGGAAATATCTTGTCCATCAATCAAAATCTGCCCTGTGTCGGGACGATGTAAACCAGCCAGCAAATTCACTAAAGTACTTTTACCCGAAGCACTTTCACCGAAAATACCAATGGTCTGCTGTGGTTTCACCTGAAAAGAGATATTTTGCAAAGTCTCGCCATCTGCATCGGGGTTGTAACCAAAGGAAACATGATCAAAACGCACTTCACCGCGAATCGGAGGCATTACTGGCAGAGGTGTTTGGGAATTTTCTTCTGCTTGGGCAGACCAGATATCTTCTAACCTTTCTACAGAAACTTGTATCTCTGGGAACTCATCCCACAACTCCACCAATGCCAAAACTGCGATCGCAATCTGACTCACAAGCAGATTAAAAGCGACAAATTTACCCAGTGACATCTGTTGACTAATCACCAGATTTACCCCAAACCACAAAACAGCTGTACTCCCAAGCTGATTAATTCCACTCCTAATTAGTTGTAAGTTACTCGCCAACTTCCGCCCGCGCAACCGCACCTTTAACATATTCTCAAACCGCTTCTGCCAATGCATCTGCACTGGATATTCGGCTACTGCGGTTTTGACTGTGACAATACCAGTAAACATTTGGCTGATTACAGAGTTGTGTCCGACCGATTCTGTGGAGATTTCCCGCGACGCGGTTGTGAGGAATGGGCGGGAAGCTATACTCACAATTACAGTGAATAGCATCCAAAGCAACACAATAAAAGTGAGTTGCCAGTTGTAATAAGCCATTAGCCCCAAATAAGTCACCACCATTAAGGTGTCTATAGTGCCACTAACAGCTTGACGAGTCAGAAACAATTGAATTTTGCTATTTTCCTGAACACGGTGAATAATATCTTCCACTTGACGCGATGCAAAAAACTGTAACGGCAACTGCAACGTATAGTTAATGAAACGACCAATCAACTGAATGTCAATGCGATTGGCAATATATTCCAACAGGTATTGACGCTGCGTGATTAAGACAGTCCGCCAAATACCCAAGCCAAGAAAGCTGACAACGAAAATATTTAAAGTATCAAAATCTTTCAGGGGCATTACTTGGTCGATGACCACCTGGGTAAATAGGGGAGTCGCCAGCCCAATTACTTGCACTAAGATTGAGGCGAGAATAATTTGACCGAGTAATTTGCGGTAATTTTGTAATGTATCCCAATAGCGATTCAGCGCAACTTGATGACTTTTGAGAGTATGAAAACGCTGAGTAGGGTTTAAAAGTAAAGCGTATCCTGTCCAACTATCTGTAAATTCTGCCAGTGATAACCACCGCTTACCTGTGGCTGGATCAGAAATCAATAGGCGATCTGCTTTCACTTGCCAAACTACAACATAGTGAATTTCTTGCCACTCGGCGATCCAAGGATTTGTATCATTATCTAACTTATCCAAACTAACCCGCACTGCTAGAACATCGTAGCCCAAGTTATCGGCAGCTGCGGCTAAACCGTGGAGAGATGCAGCCATGCGATCTACTTGCGCTAAATTTCGCAGGGTGTAGAGTCCCAAATGTTTACCCCAATACTGGCTAACCATTGCCAAACAAGCTGCGCCACTATCTGATACAGTTTCTTGTCGAATAAATGGATAGTTAGGCCATAACTTAGACCTTGATTGCGGCTGGTTTCCCCCTTCTGGAAAATCAATTTTTTCCACTTCTGATGCGTCGGTATGATCATCTGGCTGTTCAGTCGTCTGGGGAACAGGAAGCGGTATTTGGATGAGTTGTGAATTGCTTAGTTGTGTTTCTGGTTGTTCAGGAAATAAATCAGGTGCGATCTCTGTTACTGATTCCCAATGTTCTATTGACAGGTAGTAAACTAACAAATCTGTTTGGGCAATGCCATCAGTAAATGTGAGATCAGGATATCCCCAGCTATCTCCTATGTGTTGTGAGTTGTCAATTTTGCCCCCCGCGAACCAAAACCGTCCCTGTGCTGGTACTGTTACTTCTCGCAAGGATGAACCAGCCGTAATCTTCATAGCTACGAGGTAGGAGAATAATTCTTCGAGAGTGGCACTGGTGAGGGAACGCAACTCGGTATAAGTTCTAAAAAAGATGAGTGCTTGCTGCTGATAAGTTAACAGTTCTAAGTCACTTTCTAGATTAGGTATAGAGTGTAACCACTGTTTGAGGTCAGCAATAGTTATTTGCGCCATACAACCAGCACTAGCCGCGATCGCTCGATATGGTAAAGTTTGAGGACAAAAGAAATCATCTGCCCCAAAAGTTTGCGTTGCTAATAGCAATTGTGTAGGAACTTCTTGCCCCAAAGTGGCATCAAACCCCCACAAGCAAATTTGACCCTGGCAGATTAAATACAGAAAATTGTTGCTGTCTTCAGTGTCTCCATTTAGATGTTCACCTAGTTGAAACTCTCGCATCACCCAAGCTTGGCTAAAGTCCGATCCTAGACTTGTATCTCCTGCAACTATCTGTAAAAGTTGGAGAATAGACGCGACTGGAGTAGGAGATTGTTGATTACTGGTATTTTTTTTCATATCTCCCAGAACGCTGAACGACAAAGAGGGTGCATGGTTTAACTTGTGCTGGGTAAGTGGTTGCAGTTTCAGGGCAGAAACTTGTAAATCCGGGTAATGATTGGGTTTTATTTAATTACCATCGTCTGCTAAAAACCCAAACAAACGTGTTTTTAATCGCTAATTTCTGAAGTTTCATTTTTTCTAAGATTTTTTGCACAACAATTTTTAAAATAAGAATTTACTCATAAAATCCATATGTAATTAGCATCAGATGCTGTTGCATTCTGAGGTGAAATTATATTTCAGGCAAAGTGGACTAATTTTTTGGATGAACAAAATTAGTTACTTTTGTCTTTTAGCAAAAAGCAGTTTTACTTTGTAAGTATGGGAAATCTTTTTTTAACCCTAGTTATATGTTCCTTTGGTTAATGAAACACCCGGAAAATAAAACCAAAAGTTGGCGAGGCTGAGTTTTTTGGCTAGAGAGACAATGCCTATGAGATGCTGGATGGTAAAACATCTGTATTAATTTTTCAGATGTTTTGTAGCTAAGTATACATAAATAGGGTTTGCTGAAATTTGTGTTTTGTCTGACCTCAAACCCTTTTAATTTCAGCCTTTTTAAATAATTACACTGGATTCCTAGATTTTTCAGACTGTACCAGCATCACGTTGATGTTTGATGTGGTTTTTGGAATCGATAACGAGATAAATTGCCCAAATAGCCATCGCCCGCAGATAAGTACTAGCCCGGAAAGTTCCAGAGGCGGTAATCGCTTCAGGGGTGCGGAACTGTAAGCCATTGTGGTAAATTTGCTGCACCACAGCTGCCGTTAACTTCAAAGCTTCATCCTGCATCCCCATTTGAACGAGAAAAGCCGCCAGTCCAAAGTTAATCCCTGTCCACACTTCCAAAGGATGGGTAGCATGGGGATTTTCTGGTGAACCATCAGGACGTACACCATTAGCAGCCCCAAACTCACCATGACAGAATTTGAGAAAGCAAGCATCATAAACAGTTTCTAAAGCAGATAAAGCGCGATCGCTTGGTACAATATCCGGCAACCCCAATAAACGTGCATAAAACTGTCCACACAATTGATCCGCCATCACCACATCAGAACCACTCTCACTATCTAAGCGGAAATACTGACCATTCCAAAGCTTTTCCTGATAAATCGGAAGTGACTGCGCCAACCAAACCCGATACCTCTGTCCTAACTCCTCTGTGTCCTCTGTGCCTCTGTGGTTCGTTAATAAAATATCACTAATAGCGATCGCCGCCTCCAAAGCCGCCAACCACAAACCCCCACAATAAGCACTCACACCCTGCAACCGCCAATCATCAAAGGTTTGGTCAGGTGCGCCAGAATTCTCAGGAATGCCATCACCGTCTAAATCAAAGGTTTTCAGATAGTCGAGAGTTTGCACAATTCCCGCCCAACAATCTGCTAAAAACTGGACATCATCAGCACCAGTTAGCAGAAAATCTCGGTATACCTGCAAGACAAAATCGCTACCCAAATCCTTCCACAAATTGCAGTCTTGATAGCAGGTATAATTTGTTTTTTCCCAAACGTGTTCATTCGGTGCGCCCAAATCGTGAGGTGTTGCACCTGCGACTTTCCGCGCCGCTGTTGTCGTCTCCGCCCCAATGGTGTAGTAGTAGCCAATTACACGCTGATGGTCGTCACTATGGGGAATTGCCCGTGCAAATGCCCGCATCACCGATTTTTCTAGTTCGGGAAACAGATGCAGCAGCCCAAAGGAACCATATAACCGCACATCGAGACTTTCGTACCAACGATAATCTAAGCATTCCAGGACAGCAAATTGTCCAATGGGGTCAAGTTCTGAAGCTGCACTCCAGAGAGTTCCACCGCTAGTTAGGTCATATAGCTCATTAAATAAAGCCATTTTAAACCAGTCGGGTAAATCTTCTCTATCAATAATCGGCTGTTGCCAATTTTCTACGTGTTTATACCAATTTTGATATTGAGTCAGGGCAGTAGAGGCGATCGCCCCAGCCTGATGACCACTACGCCCAAAAAAGTCTGTATATCTGCGGTAATAATTAATTCCGGCGGCAAATTCTGTTACCGGAAAATCCCAAGATAAGACAAAAGGAATTGCTAAAGTTTCCCCAGGTTGGAGAGTGAAACGCAGGGCGATCGCCACCCCAATTTGTGTATTTTCTGACGCAGGAGTAGCATCTTGATAATTAGTTAAAGAACCATCAGCAGCAAAGCTTTGCCACACATCTGACCCAGTACCCGCAGGATTCCAGCGAGTATGATAAAATACCTCCACCTGGGGATGTTTCATCGTAGCAATACACCAACTACCATCGCCTTCTGCTACTGACTCATCATCAACAACCCGGCTACAAATACAACTAAAGTATTCTGTATTTTCAACTATTAAATTGTAATTATCTTGACTATTGCCTAAACGTGGCTGATATGCATAAACCGGACTACCATCATCCCGTATCCGCACTTCTGGAGACTTCACCGCATTAGTAAACCAGCCCACCATATTTTGCCAAGTCAGCATAATACTTAGCGTCATCGGTGCATTTGTGGGGTTATGAGCATTCCAGTTAAACACCGCCACCGGATAGCTAGATTCTTGATAATTTCCTGCCCAAATTGGGGAAAATTGCTCACAGGTTAACTGTGCTTGCAAGACATTTTCGTAGACAAACCAACTACGGGGATATAGGGCGTGATAAGTTCCTGTTGACTGTGTGGCTGTAGATGCTGGATACCAATTCCAAGCTGCGAGACTATTATTTTCCGGAGGTTCTGTAGCCAAAGCATAAGCTTGAGCAGATGTACCATGAGATTCAAACACACTAAATTGACAAGCGGGGATATTTTGAAACGTATGTTCACCGCCGTCAATGTGCCACAGATTAAAATCTCCTCGTGAAGAACGACCGATACAACCCGCACCAAAGCCCCCTAAAGGCATACCGTGCCAAGGGCCATCATCAATATTACTAGCATAGCGAACAGTATAGGGCTTGTCCCAGCCTAAACCGATGGGACGGCTCCAAGTGCAAGAAGGAATTACGGTCGAGTGCGGTTTGGTCATCGCCTGATTTTATAACGTGCGCTAAGTGTAATTTATCTAGGAAATATTGGAAAATGTGAAAACCCGGAGTATTGAAAATGAAGTATTTCTTTCTTGTTTGGCTACTGATACTATCATTAGTCATGCCCACAGAGGCACTTGCTCAAACAAAACAGCCAGATAATTTAATTCTGGGACTGGGAAAACACCACCATGCTGTTACTACCGATAATCCAGAAGCGCAAAAGTTTTTTGATCAGGGATTAAACTTAATTTATGCTTTCAACCATGATGAAGCAGTACGTTCCTTTGAGCAAGCTGCCAAACTAGACCCGCAATTGGCAATGGCATATTGGGGAATTGCCTTGGCTTTAGGTCCAAATATTAATTTAGAGATAGATTTTAAACGCGAACAAATCGCCTATCAAGCCATACAACAAGCTTTAGCACTTTCCCCCCAAGCATCAGTCCCAGAACAAGACTATATAGCAGCTTTAGCAACGCGTTATACAAACAAACCCGATGCAGATTTACATCAACTGGATGTAGCCTATGCCACAGCAATGGGAAACCTAGTCAAGCGCTACCCCAATGATTTAGATGCAGCGACCCTTTACGCTGAAAGTTTGATGGATTTGCATCCCTGGCAACTCTGGACTAAAGATGGTAAACCCCAGGCAGATACTGAAGAGATTGTTGCTGTTTTAGAATCAGTCCTCCAACGTGAGCCAAATCACCCTGGAGCTAATCACTATTATATTCATGCCGTGGAAGCATCACCGCACCCAGAACGCGCCCTAAAAAGTGCGAAAAGATTGGAAACTTTGGTTCCCGCCGCCGGACATTTATTACATATGCCTGCCCATATTTATTTTCGTCTGGGAGATTATGAGGGGGCAGTACGGTCAAATCAGCAGGCGATCGCTCAAGATGATACCTATCTCTGTCATCATCAAGTAGAGGGTATTTATCCCCTGATGTACTATAATCACAACGTCAATTTTCTGATGGTAGCCAGCAGCATGGCCGGAAGATATCAAGATGCTTTGCAAGCCGCCGATACATTAGCCACAAATGCTGCCGCTATTGACCCGCATTTGCCAATACTTGAGGGATGGATGGGTAACAGAATGCTGATTCAGGTGCTGTTTAGTGACTGGGAGGCCATTTTGAAGACACCGCCTCCTGATGCTGAATTACCTACCACATCTGCTCTCTGGCATTTTGCTCGCGGTATGGCTAAGGCGGCCACAGGTAACTTAGAAGATGCAGTCAGCGAAAGCCAGTCTTTAAAAGTTGCAACACAGAAACTTCCCGCAGAAGCAACCATTGGATTTACTCCCGCTAGTCGCATTTTAGATATCGCGGCAAAAGTTCTAGATGCCAAAATTGCCAGAACCCAGAATGACTACGATTCGGCGATTAAATTGTTACAGCAAGCAGTGGTAGCAGAAGATGCTTTAGATTACGTAGAACCGCCAGATTGGTACTTACCCACACGGGAAACATTGGGGGGTGTGCTGTTAGCTAAGGGAGATTATGCCGCAGCCGAGACAGTTTTTCGGGACAATTTAGACAAATATCCCCATAACGGACGTTCTCTATTTGGCTTACAAGCCAGTTTACAAGCCCAGGGAAAAGATGAGGCGGCAAAACTTGTACAAACTGAATTCGCGACAGCATGGAAAAATTCGGATACTCAGCTACAGGTTGAAAATCTTTAATACTAGGGGGATGACCAAGATTTTCACCCATTCTCCAGTAGGGGCGGGTTAACAGATATGATTCTACATCAGCGAGAATATGACTAAACCCGCCCCTCTTCCCCACCAAGACCTTTTACAACTGGCGTACTAAAGGCTGACCGTCTTTAACTTCGCCCACTAGAACGACATCTGCACAATTAACAAAAATGCCATTTTCCAAGACACCAGGAATATTATTCAGTGTTTTTTCTAGGGTAACAGGGTCATCAATAGAATCAAATCTGACATCTAACACAAAGTTACCTTGATCGGTAATTACTG
>REBL01000025.1 GCA_007692755.1 Nodularia sp. (in: cyanobacteria)
CATAGCTGCGCTTACCGCGTAGCGTGGCGTTAGCCATAGTATGCCTGTTCCACAAGAGAAACATAATGCATTATTTTAAGCTTGTCACGCCAGTAGCTTGTAGGGGAGAGGAATGGAAGCGAGGTTTTCGGTGATCCCGTGAAAAGTCAGTCTTGCTACCCCCCTTTTCGGTAAAATAACTTGGGAACTCAGCAAACAAGAACGGAAAGATAATGGTACTAGCTCGTATTGGGATTATTGGTGGTAGTGGTCTATACAAAATGGCAGACCTGAAGGATGTGGAGGAGATACAAGTTGAAACTCCTTTTGGCTCGCCTTCTGATGCTTTAATTTTGGGAACACTTTCAGGAACAAGAGTAGCATTTTTAGCCCGTCATGGTCGTAATCATACTTTATTGCCTTCTGAGTTGCCTTTTCGCGCCAATATCTATGCAATGAAGCAAGTTGGTGTAGAGTATCTCATTTCGGCTAGTGCGGTGGGTTCCTTAAAGGCGGAAGCTAAACCTCTGGATATGGTGATCCCAGATCAGTTTATCGACAGAACCAAAAATCGGGCTTCAACGTTTTTCGGTGAGGGAATTGTGGCTCACATTGCCTTTGGTGATCCCATTTGTCAAAATTTAGCTGGGGTGTTAGCAGATGCGATCGCTTCTCTAAATTTACCAGATGTCAGTCTACATCGTGGCGGCACTTATGTGTGCATGGAAGGCCCGGCATTTTCCACAAAGGCGGAATCACATCTTTACCGCAGTTGGGATGCAACAGTGATTGGAATGACAAATGTACCAGAGGCGAAGTTAGCCAGGGAAGCGGAAATTGCCTACGCAACTTTAGCGCTGGTGACAGATTATGATTGCTGGCATCCAGACCATGACAGTGTGACGGTAGAAATGGTCATTGGTAATTTACAGCGTAATGCAGTTAATGCTCAAAAGGCAATTCAAGAAACTGTGCGGCGTTTGAGTGAAAATCCCCCGGTTAGTGATGCTCATTCGGCGTTGAAGTATGCCATTTTGACTCAGTTGGATCAAGCACCTGCGGCGACTAAGGCAAAGCTGGGTTTATTGTTGCAGAAGTATTTATCATAGAAATCGACCAAAATCAAATATGCCTCTTCGCCAAGTAAGTCGGCGTAAATAATTAAAGCTTTGTAGTCAGGACTAAAATCCTGAATTAAATGAACCCAGATCCCCGATTTGGTGAAAAGTCGGGGATCGATGATTCACGCTACTTGAAAATCAAAGTTGAAACTAGCCCAATGTTTGACATCTAATACATAAGAGTCACTGGATGTAATGTTGCTCTCAGATTTGAATGCACTGGCGTTATGCAAATCTTGCAACAATGCTTGGGCAATTTCTAAAGGTTTCAATAATGCCCCAAAGGGTCTTTGATCTGTGATGGGATACTTGGTTTTTTCTAAGTATGCTAGTGTTTCTTTAAAGGGGGCGGTACTTAGAATTAGTTGGTGTTCACATTCATAAGCTGGCCCTGGGATCATCCATTCGGAAGCAGTCACACTTCTTGGTAATAAGAGGGTTTCGTCTGGGGCAATAACTACTTGTTGAAATAGGGGTTTGGAGTTAATAAAGCTAGTTTCTTCGGAAGATTGCCAAGGATAAAAGGCGATCGCGTTCCAATTGTTTTTTAATCCCAGTAGCATTAAATAGATGGGGCGATCGCTCTGATTCTGCAATCGGTACTGCATTCGACTCCCAATCGGCACAATGGGATTACTCAGACCTGTGAGCAGTGATTTGTTTTGCAGTTGTTCTATGCTCAGGGTGCGTGTGGTTTCCCGTTGCATGACGATGCGAGGTGATAAGTTGTTAATAATCTCCAGGGTGGCTTTCACTGGTAAGCGGGAAGAACCTTCATTTTCTGTCAGTCGCCATAACTTTGCGGCTAACAGAGTTGGTAATTTCGGCATTAACCTTTGCACCACCAATTTCACAGCTTCCCCCGGTTCCCCAGAGGTATTGGGAATCAGTTTGCCTCCGGGAGTGAATAAACCATAGCGGCTGGGAATTTCTGAGAGTTTACCAAACACACAATCGGCTGGTTGTTCTCCGGCGACGACAGTGGAAATATGCTCAATGGCAGCGAAAGCACTTGTCGCATCTACCCGCTCAATTCTTTCTAACCCGGTATCTAAACCAACTATTAAATTCACACTCCTCGGTAATACCCGCACTGCTTCTTGGAATAGTTGCCCCACTTGTAGGGGGGTTTCTGGTTTAATTTGAGAAATTTGGGCTTTTGCTGTTAACCCAGTGCGCGATCGCAATATCAACTGCTCTCCTGTTAGTAGCGTAAATCGGGAATTAGCTCCATAGTTTTCTAATACTTGTGGAGGTAATCCGGCTAACAATAGTTGGGCGGTTCTACCATCATCTTCAATGACTCTAATCGCTCCTTCCGCCCCAATTTTGCGGTTTGGCAGGAGTAAATTCTCAACAGTTAACGCTTTGGGTTGATTTTTTTCGTCACTATACCATCCTGGCTGTTGATTGCTCCCCAGTTTATGCATATAGCTTCCCACATGGGAAAGGCTAAATTGAATTGTCGTTGCTGGTGTAGTTTCCCACAAGTATTGCGTCAAGGCGTAGGTAAATAACCCCGCACTAAATCCAGAAAATAGTATTTCCCTAGCCAACTGTTGAGTGTCAGAAGTGGCAGACAAGACAACTGCATTATTGGGGTTGGAATTTTGAGTTCGCAGTTGTTGTAAAAACTCAAGTTCCTCGATTGCTAATTGTGCCTCTGCTGATTCTGGGCGGACGCGAACACGCCAACCTGTGGGCTGGATTTTGCTAGGAGCATAATAGCTCGTATCCAATACAGCTGTTACCCGGTCTGTGGGGAGCGATCGCAATAATAGCCGTACTGTTTCTTCTAATATGTAGTTGACTATTTCATCTTTTTGTGAATCCTGAGGATTAGCTGGAACCAAAGCATTCTGCACCGTATCGATAAATCTGCCCGATTTGATGCGCGTACCATAGCCACTAAAGTGGAATAATGCCACATCCCCAGCTTTAACTTGCTGTCCCAGGTGTGCGACAAAAGCTTCTTCAATAGATTTCCTGGTAGCTTTTTCTTCAGTTAAAGTCAGGATATCCGAGGCGAGGAAGCCAAATCGATGAATTAACAGTTCTTTTTGCAGTTCTACATCGGTGAGACAACCACCCAATGCAGGACTTTTTTTGTATTGATTAATGCCAATCAATAATGCTAATTTACCTTGACTAGGCTGTGCCAAAGCTTGAGAGTAGCGATCGCATAAAGTCAACCACTGAGCTTCAGTCACACCCAATACTGCGAGTATGGAACCAATCCGTTGTAAAAAAGTCCGACGCTTCATAATTAGCCATCAGTCCTCAGCCCGTCAGCTAACAGCTTATAGGGCTGAAGTCTGTAGTGTAAAGTTAAAGTTTATACGGTTCGCTGATTAATAGTTATCAGTTATCAGTTATCAGTTA
>REBL01000024.1 GCA_007692755.1 Nodularia sp. (in: cyanobacteria)
TGATGAATATCTCTGAATATTTGCTAATTTAACGGTTTTCGCGGGAAATTAAATCTGATTAACGGTAGATACTATGGAATTGATTACAACTTCATCCGCACTCAAAGAATGGGCTGTTGCTGTAAATGCCTTGGAAAACGGTAAAACAATTATGTTGCTGCGTAAAGGCGGTATCCGTGAACACAGTGGACGTTTCCAAGTTGCCCATGAGCAGATTTTGCTTTACCCGACTTATGAACACCAACAAGCTTTTATGCTTAAGGCTGAGTACACGAATCTGGTGTCTCCTGTAACTCCTGGCTGGCATCCTGAAACAGTTGCCATTAGTAGCTGGGCTAAGATTACCGATATTTTGCCAATTCGTGACGAGTCGATAGTTAACGCTTTGCTTCCCTTTCATATTTGGAACGAGCGTTTTATTAGCGATCGCCTGAAATGGAAACCACATCAGCCCATATATATTCTCCTGCTCAGGGTCTACAAACTACCCCAAATTGAAGAAATTTCCTATCGTCATGAATACGGTGGTTGCAAGTCATGGATTGATTTAGCCGCATCGATGCCGCTACATGGCGGAGAACCAGTGTTGTCTGACTCTAGTTACACTCAAATGAAAGCAGAAATTCACCAAATTGTGGCTGATAAGTCCTAGCAAATTTTTTTTAACTCTGTGAAAATGCTGCAAATGCAGGTAATGTCAGCAATCCGTCCTCGTGTAGCTATCAAAACCAATCCTCTAATGTCGGAATATCTGCCTAAATCGTAGTTATTGCTACATACACCCACAAAAACCGCAGATACTATTAGAAAATTCTTACCCCTAGACTAAGGTACAAAAAAATATTGGTTTGTCCTGATATCCTACAGCAAGCCATTGATTACAACCCATTCACAGTTAAATAATTTTCCGGTTCTAGTTAATAGACAAAATCACAAATACTGAAGGGATACAAAAATTATCCCACAAGGCTGAGGCAGGTATTGACAAAATTCTGCCACTATGCAACAAAGCGAAACTTAAGGAGTTTGCCATGCAACGTCAAATGTGCTGGTTATCTAAGTCTGGCAGCGATGGAGAGAAAATATTACATCTGCAAGCCTCGCCTAATCAACCTTGGCGACCCTACACAGCTTTTCCCCAATTTTCAGTCCCTGATTATCAAATTCCTGGTGGTTCTAAAGGTTGGGCAACTTATCAAAAACTTCTCAAAGCTGGCTGGACTTTAGTACATAGCGCACGGGCAAATGAGTTTAGCACCAGCAGCTATGCAGAATCAAGGCTGCAAAATTAATCGACATCTGTTAAAAACCACTGGGAAAACCCTGACCACGAGGATCAGCGGCTGCTTCTAAATCTCCATCTGCGGTGACAGCGATCGCATTAGCATTACCCCAAGAGTTACTTTCGTTAATTGTGTGTCCCCGACGACGTAACTCTTGCAGGGTGAGAGTATCTAAACCCCAACGTTCTACAAGTAACTGATCGGGTAACCACTGGTGATGTATGCGTGGCACAGAAACTGCTGCACCGACATCCATTTGGTATTCCAGCACATTCAGGATAATTTGCAATACCTGAGTGATGATGGTGCTACCACCAGGAGTACCCACAGCCAAGCGGAGACGGCCATTCTCGGTGACAATAGTGGGAGTCATGCTTGATAAGGGAGTTTTGCGAGGTGCGATCGCATTAGCTTCATTCCCCACCAAACCAAAAGCATTGGGGACTCCCGGTGCGGCGGCAAAATCATCCATCTCGTTGTTGAGGACGATACCAGTCCCCGGTGTGACCACACCTGCGCCAAAGCCGAGATTAATGGTAAAGGTGAGACTGACGGCGTTATGTTGGTCATCTACTACAGTTAAATGGCTAGTTTCAGTTAATTCACTTCTAGTTAAGGAATTTAAATCAACCGGCTTGACCTCACTTGCAGGTTTCGCTGTTGACATATCAATTTCTTGACGGCGTTTTTTAGCGTAGTCCGGGCTAATTAATTGTTCTACCGGGACGGTGACAAAATCGGGATCACCTAAATATTCGGCGCGGTCAGCATAAGCAATTTTCATCGCTTCCGCCATTAAATGCAACCCATCAGGGTGATGCCATCCTAAAGCTTGCAAATCAGTCTCACCGATCATGTTTAACATCTGCAATAAATGCACTCCTCCCGATGAAGGTGGTGGCATTGAGCAGATTTTTGCTTGACGGAAATTACCACAAACGGGAGTCCGCCAAATTGGTTTGTAGGCTTTGAGGTCTTCTAAAGTAATTAACCCGCCATTTTTTGCCATGTCAGAGGCGATCGCCCAGGCAATATTTCCGGTATAAAAACTGTGGGGACTGCGGGCAACATCTGTTAAAGTCCTTGCTAAATCACGCTGTACCAGTCTTTCCCCAGGTTGATAAAAATCCCCGTCACGAGTGAAAATCTCCCGCATTCCGGGATTATTGAGCATGGTCTGGAGACGTGGATTGTTGATTGTCAAAAAAGTAGGGGATAGGGTACGTCTGAGTATAAAACCATCTTGAGCCAGTGCGATCGCAGGCTTGACCACATCTGCCCAAGGTAACTTACCATAACGACGATGCACTTCATACAATCCGGCTACAGTTCCTGGTGTCGCCACAGCTAAATAGCCAGTTACACTTGCATTGGGGCGCACCTTACCTGTTGCATCCAAATACATATCTTTTGTCGCTTTCAGGGGTGCGCGTTCCCGAAAATCTAAAGCTTTGATTTCGCCAGTTTCTCCAGAGTGCATTAATAAAAAACCACCGCCACCAATTCCGGCTGAAAAAGGCTCAACTACAGAAATCGCAAAAGTTGTCGCCACAGCCGCATCAATGGCGTTACCACCTTGGCGCAACATGGCAATTCCTGCGTCACTGGCTAGCGGATGGGCTGAAACCACCATGCCCTTTTTACTGCGTAGGGGTGATGTAATAGTGGCTATGGCTGCATGACTGTAAATAATCAGGCTACAAGAAAAGATAGCAATGGCAATCCGTCGGGATACGGCAAAAATAGGCATTTTTTTATTCTTTTAATGGGGAAGGGCTGGAATTTTTACTCGTTTTGGCTGGCGACATCTTCTAGTCCCGCTTTTTGGCTCTAAAATCATATCTTGACATTAAAAGCAACTATTCATGAATCCTAGAGTGTACACACCTTTATTCGCGAACCACTTTCTCTTTTCCACATCCCGTGAAAAGTCATAATTAACAAGAATCTTTTCTATTTAAAGTCAGTAAATCTTGACCTAACTGTATCTTTTAGGATGTAATTATTCTGATATTATTTAAATATGCTTGTAAATTCATAAATTAAGCAATCATGGCAAAGCTTTGCAGAACACAGCTATAAATCCTTGATGCAGAGATATCAGGTTTTAGTTACACTTCTTGCCACATTCTTTTTGAGAAATATTCTCTAATTTCTGCTAATCTAGTTATAAATATTACCTTTAAGAGCGTGCAACT
>REBL01000174.1 GCA_007692755.1 Nodularia sp. (in: cyanobacteria)
CGGTTCTACTGCATTATTCTAGTTTCCTCCTAGCAGTAGGTAAAAGATTTATAGGGGCTAGACGAATCAGCATTTTGAAACAATTTGTTTCAAACCAAACAGGACTTGCACTCATGCAAATAGGGTAGGGCATACCCGAATTAACGCTTGGGGAGAATCCCACCTCTGGTTTAGATGACGCAAGGACTCTAGGTTAAGTGGTTTCGTTGAACCAAAAATCCCCGTCGATTTATCGCGGGGAGTGTCAAGTAATTCCTAGCCTATGAGTTGATGAACTAATAGAGCGTAAGTTCAGACATTTGTCTGATAGAGGAAAAATGGAATTAAATTTTCTCAAACCAAAACGCATTTTTTTGCTGAGTATATTTACTTCAGCTGTAGTGTTTTCTCCCCTGTCTAGCGTCGCTTTAAAGGTGGAAGAAGTGCCGAATCCTCGACAAGTATCGGGTGGTTGGGTAACTGATATGGCAGATATTCTCAACGCGGATACCAAAGCCCAAATTAATCAGATGATTGCTGATTTAGAGGCTAAAAATGGCACGGAAATGGCGGTAGTTACAGTACCAACGACTTCGCCAGCACCTTCACCCAAGAATTTTGCCACGGAATTATTCAATCATTGGGGAATTGGCAAAGAAGGACAAGATAATGGTGTATTGTTTTTAATTTCAGTAGGCGATCGCCGCGTAGAAATTGAGACCGGTTACGGTATTGAGGCAATTTTACCGGATGCCAGCGTTGGTAATATTATCGATACTCAAATTATTCCCCGATTTAAACAAGGCGATTTTGAAGGTGGTACACTGGCGGGAACCAAAGCGCTGGTATTCGTTTTAGAATCTGAACCTGCTCAATCTGCTAATTTATTTACCACAGAATTTACTGCTGATGACTCATGGAAAATACTACCTTGGTTACTACCTTGGTTACTCGTAGGTGTTATGATCCTAATAGGAGGTTGTATTTTTCTGCTGAAACGCCCTCAGACAGTGTTTGTGTCAAGGCGTAAGTCCTATATACGTACAAAACAGGGAAAATACAAATTATTCTGTGCTGATTGTCAAAAGCCAATGAAAAAAGTAGACGCAAACATCATTGAGCCGATACTCAGTAAAGAGCAAAAAACAGCACAAAAAATCCGTAGTGTCAAATTTCAGGGGTGGAAATGTGTCCATTGTGAGCAAGTACCAAATGGTAAGGGATTTAATTTAGTTGCTCTTGAGAGTAATTCCTCTCGATTTCAAAAATGCCCCCACTGTGAAGAATTGACTGTGATTCGCACTGAAAAAACTCTTAAAAAACCCAGATACCATCATTCGGGAATCAAAAAGGTTATTGATAAATGCAGGTGTTGTAATTATCACGAAGAAACAGAGAAAAGAATCCCCCCTTTACCTCCTCCAAGCAGTGGCGGAAGTGGTTACAGTGGCGGAAGTGGTTACAGTGGCGGCGGTGGTTACAGTGGCGGCGGTGGTTGCAGTGGCGGCGGTGGTTATGGCGGTGGAAGTAGCGGCGGCGGTGGTGCTGGTGGTAGTTGGTAAATGCTATTTTCAGTAATTCCTCCTCAATGAATTGATGCATTAATTAAGAGTCAATTCAGACATATATATATCTGATAGGGGAAAATATGAAATTAACTTTTCTCAAACCAAAACGGATTTTTCTGTTAGGTATATTTTCAGCATCTATAGTTCTTTCTCCATTGTCTAGCCTCGCTTTAAAGGTGGAAGAAGTGCCGAATCCTCGACAAGTATCGGGTGGTTGGGTAACTGATATGGCAGATATTCTCAACGCGGATACCAAAGCCCAAATTAATCAGATGATTGCTGATTTAGAGGCTAAAAATGGCACGGAAATGGCGGTAGTTACAGTACCAACGACTTCGCCAGCACCTTCACCCAAGAATTTTGCCACGGAATTATTCAATCATTGGGGAATTGGCAAAGAAGGACAAGATAATGGTGTATTGTTTTTAATTTCAGTAGGCGATCGCCGCGTAGAAATTGAGACTGGTTACGGTGTAGAGGCGATTTTACCTGATGCTAAAGTTGGCAGCATTATCGATAGCCAAATTATCCCCCGATTTAAACAAGGTGATTTTGAAGGTGGCACACTGGCGGGAACGAAAGCGCTGGTAGTGGTTTTAGAATCTGATCCAGATCAAATTGGCACTCTACCCACAGCAGAAGTCACAACAGATAACTCGAACTCAGGGGGACTGTTACCAGTGGTAGCCGGGGGGGGAATACTGGGAATAATCATCGGATCTGTGGTTTATCTTCTCAAACGCCCCCAAAAAATGCTGATCAAACCAGAAGGGCGTACACGTAAAAAACAAGGCAATTACAGTTTTTTGTGTGCTGATTGTCAACAGCCGATGGAAAAAGTCAACTCAACCGTAATTGAGCCACATCTAAATAAACAGGAAAAAGTAGCACAAAATATAGGTAGCGTCAATTTTGAGGGCTGGAAATGTATTCATTGTAGTCAGCAAACAGGTAAGGGATTTCATCTGGTTGCCCAGGAAAGTGAATCACCTCAATTTAAAAAATGCCCACATTGTCAAGAATTGACTGTTATTCGCACTGAGACAACTATTAAAGAACCTACGCAATATCGTTCGGGAAAACGACTGATTGTCGATGACTGCCATTGTTGTACTTATCACAACGAAATGGAAGAAAAAATTCCCCGCTTACCTCCTCCACCTCCCCCACCTCCTCTACGTACCCGTCGTACCAGGGGTAGTAGTGGCAGTAGCAGCAGTGGCCACTACTATGGTGGTAGTTATGGCGGTGGCGGCAGTTTTGGTGGAGGTGGTGGTAGTAGTGGCGGTGGTGGCAGTTTTGGCGGTGGTAGTAGCGGCGGCGGCGGCGGTGGTGGTAGTTGGTAAATCCTATGGACAATCTCAATCCACAACAGAGAATTCCCGAAGAAATTGCCCCAGAGGTGCTGGAGTTAGCTTCGCGCTACTATGGCAATCACAGCCAAAGTTACTCCACTGCTGAATTAGTAGCAGCCGGAAAGGAAGTTGATATTCCTGTTGAGTTTATTCAGCAAGCAATTGAAGATGTACAGAAAAGACACCAGCAAGAACAAGCCGCACAACAAAAGTTTGCACATCTTCGCCAAAGGCTACTCATTACTGGTGCAGGTATATTAGCAGCATTGACTGTCTGGACTGGCTGGACTTACAATGTCATCCAAGGCCGTAGTAGCAAAATGGAAGCAACCTGGGCGCAAGTGGAAAATCAACTCCAGCGACGAGCAGATTTGATACCTAATCTGGTGAATGTGACCCAAGCTTTTGCTAAACAAGAACAAGAGTTAGTTGCTTTATTGGTGCGATCGCGTCAAGCTTATTTACAAGCGGCGACTCCTGAAGAAAAGGCAGAGGCGACAGCACAAGTTAATCAAGCAATTGAGCGTTTTAGTAGTTATGCAATCGCTCATCCTCAATTGCAATCTAGCCAATTGTTTACCAATCTTCAGTATGAGCTAACGGGGACTGAAAATCGCCTGGCTGTTGAGCGGATGCGCTATAACCAAGCCGTACAAGCTTATAATCAGAAAATTCAAAGTTTTCCTAACTCCCTGGTAGCTAATGTCTTTGGGTTTGAGAAGCAGGAATTTTTCCCAGTCACAAACACTGATGTCCCGAAAGTTCTCCAGGAATAATTGAGGTGGTGCTAGGCGATCGCTTAATGTAAATAGCAAGTTAAATCATGAATGTAGTGATCATCGGTTGTGGTGTAGTTGGGGCAGCGATCGCCTATGAACTTAGCCTAGTTAAAAAATTCCAAATCACAGTCATCGACCGTCAACCACCCGCCCAAGCTTCCACAGGCGCAGCCCTGGGGGTTTTAATGGGGGTTATTAGTCATAAAGTCAAAGGTCGGGCTTGGCAGAGGCGACAAACGAGCCTTCAACGCTATGAAACCTTAATTCCTGAATTAGAAGCCGTCACAGGTCGCCAAATCCCTTATAACCGCCAAGGTATTCTCAGTCTGTTCGAGTCAGAAGAAAATTTAGCCGGATGGGAAAACCTCGCCGCAGTCCGTCATTCTCAAGGCTGGAAATTGGAACTTTGGGATACAGCCAAACTCAAAAATCTTTGTCCTCAAATTGATCACGCCAAAATTACAGGCGCGGTTTATTCTCCCCAAGACCGCCAACTAGATCCCACTGCTTTGACCTTAGCTTTAGTTGAAGCTGCCCAACAGAATGGGGTAACTTTTAAATTTGGTGTGAATGTTTTGGGAATGAATACCCCAAACCCAGAGATTGACAAAGTTAGTAAATCTAGTTCAGTCGAGACTACAGAGGGAAAAATTGCCGCCGATTGGATTGTGGTCGCGGCGGGGTTGGGTTCTACACCACTTACAGCACAGTTAAACCAGAAGCTTGATATCCGCCCGGTTTTGGGACAAGCATTACACATACATTTAGATAAACCATTGGGTAATTCTGACTTTCAGCCGGTGATTACTGGTAATGATGTCCATGTTGTCCCTTTGGGTGGCGGTGATTATTGGGTGGGCGCAACGGTGGAGTTTCCTAGCAATGGGGATGAAGTTCGACCAAATCCAGAACTGCTGAGAGAAATTTGGCAGCACGCGATCGCCTTTTGCCCAGATTTAGCCCCAGCCCAGATTATTCGCACTTGGTCAGGTTTACGCCCCCGTCCTGAAGGTCGTCCCGCACCAGTGATTGAACAACTACCAGGATTTAGCAATATTCTCTTAGCTACTGGACACTACCGCAATGGTGTTTTACTAGCACCAGCAACAGCTGACGCAATTCGTGAGATGATTACTTCTAGTGATTTGTCATAAAAAACTGTTTTTTATATTTGTACTTTGACCAATAGTTGCTTAATGGTACAAGCCTCCTGATTTATCTGTGGAATCAATCCCAAATCTAAAATCCCAAATCTAAAATTGTTTGACGTTTTATTAGGAAAATAGTGTGTCTTTAACAGAACATAAAATTTCAGTAGATTCTCTCGATTGGTTTTATCGTGAGTGTGAACCCATTGGCAGAACTGACTTGCTGCCTGTATTATTTCTACACGGTTTAGTCTCACAGAGTTATAGCTGGCGGAACATTATGCCTGCTTTAGGGAGTCAGGGAAACAGAGCGATCGCACCTGATTGGATTGGTTATGGTTTTTCTTCTCAGCCGGAAAAATGGGATTTTAATTACACACCTGATAAATTTATTACTGCCTTAGAAGGATTTGTCAAGGCGTTAGAACTGGAACGTTTTTCGTTAGTTGTTCAAGGATACTTAGGTTCTGTCGGCTTACAATATGCCTTGCGCCATCCTGAACAAATTGCTAACATAGCTATCTTGAATGCACCAATTTCCACCACTGCCAAATTACCTTGGAAAATTAAACAACTGGGTTTACCATTGGCAGGTGAAATGATGACTCAAGATCCCCTCTTGGTTGATCGAACTCTCGAAGGTGGAAGTCGTTACCGCATTGAAGATAAAGATTTAGATATTTATCGCAAACCATTTTTAAAAGCTTCCACTGCGGGGCGAAGTCTCCTCGCCACTGTGCGAAATTTGCAACTAGACCAAGCCATGTCAGAAATAGAATCGGGATTTAAAGAATGGCAACAACCAATTTTGATTCAGTGGGGAATGATTGACCCTTGGTTACCTATAGAGGTAGCACAAAAGTTTGCTGATTCTGTACCGAATACTGAATTAATAAAAATTAATAATGTGGGGCATTATCCTCAAGAACACTACCACAAAACGATTCTGGAAGACCTTTTGCCCTTTGTCCGTCGTATAAATACTTAATGAAAAATTAATAAAGCTAGGAAAAATCGATATTATAAAAAAGAACCCATACATAAATACAGACAAAAAACAGCAACATATTTGTTTTTGTCTAACTTCAACTAGGTTAAGGTTACTAAATAATGCTTTTGCGGCGGATTTATAATATTATCTAAGACTGCATTTGTAAATTTTTTCTTAAAACCAAAAAAGGATCAAAATCACACTGACGGAGATTTGAGTTCATGGCTTATTCCTGGTTTAAAGCATTTCATCTGATTGGGATTGTAGTTTGGTTTGCGGGGTTATTCTATTTAGTACGTCTATTTATCTATCATGCTGAAGCGAACCAAGAACCAGAACCAGCAAAAACGATACTGAAAAATCAGTATCAGATTATGGAAAAGCGCCTCTACAATATCATTACCACTCCAGGAATGTTACTGACGGTAGCAATGGCTATCGGTTTATTAAGTACTGAACCGGAAGTTTTAAAACAAAGTTGGTTGCATATTAAACTGCTATTTGTTGCCCTCTTACTTGGTTACCATCATTACTGTAAGCGTTTGATGAAGCAGTTAGCCGCAGATGAATGTCGCTGGAGTAGTCAGCAGTTGCGGGCTTTAAATGAAGCACCTACAGTCATGTTACTGGTGATTGTCTTACTGGCTGTGTTTAAAAATAATCTACCTACAGATATTACAGTTTGGGGCATTTTTGGCTTGATAATTCTCATGGCGGTAACTATTCAGCTTTACGCTAAAAAACGCCGCCGCGCTAAAGAAAAACTGATGGAAGAGGGACAGATAGAACAAGTTCGGGTACAAGTCCCTCAAGAACAAAGTTAGTTCCGCAACGCCAGAAAAAGTCAGAGAAAGAATGTAGAGATGTTCGATGAAATGTCTCTACATTTGCTTTAACAGCATCTTTTTAGAATAAAATATGTAACAAAGGTTACTAAATCATAGGTAGAAAATCGCTAACTTAATAAATGTAATTCAGGCTACATCAAAATGCGGCTAGAGCAGTTGCAAGCCTTTCTGGCGATCGCCGAAACCGGCAGCTTCCAACAAGCAGCCCGAAAATGCGGTGTGACTCAATCGACCATCAGTCGCCAAATTCAGTCACTAGAAGCTGATATGGGCGTAGAACTATTTCACCGCACCAATCATGCCAAGCTAACTTTAGGCGGTGAATGTTTGCTACCTCGTGTCCGTAAAATCTGCCTAGAGTGGCAAACTGCGACACAGGAATTAACAGATTTAATTGAGGGGAAGCAGCCAGAACTTTGCATTGCGGCAATTCATTCGCTGTGTGCTTCTTATCTACCACCAGTATTACAAAAATTTTGTCATGATTATCCAGAAGTACAATTGCGGGTGACATCATTGGGTAGCGATCGCGCTTTAAAAGTCCTCAAAGATGGATTAGTCGATTTAGCACTAGTGATGAATAATCGCTTCTTAACTACTGGTAGAGAAATGGTAGTAGAAGCCTTATATGAAGAATCCATCGAAGTCTTAACCGCCGCCCATCATCCCCTAGCCCAATACGAAAGTATTCCTTGGTCAGAATTAGTCCGTTATCCCCAAGTAGTTTTCAAAGACGGTTATGGAATGCAACGGCTAGTGCAGGAGAAATTTGAACACCTGGAAGCTAAACTGCAAGCCGCTTTAGAAGTAAATACCTTAGATGCTTTCCGGGGAGTTGTGCGCCAAGGCCAATTAGTGGCTTTGTTACCTTATTCAGCCCTCACGGAAGCACGGAATGACTCTACACTAGCAGTACGTCCCTTAGCTGATAATTCGGGTTTCACCCGTCGGGTAGTGATGGTCACAACTCAAGACCGTCTGCAAATCCCGCCCATTCAGAATTTTTGGCAACTTGTCCTCGAAAATATTCCCCCGCAATTTCAGCAGCAGCGATCCGCTTCCTAAAATGATGAGTCAAAACTTGACTAATACTTTCTGAGATTTATCTGTGGAATTAATCCAAAATCCAAAATCCAAAATCCAAAATTGAATGAGTAATGCATTTAGGGAACTACTAAAAAAAGTAGGTAGCGGAAACCACACGGGAGAGAATTTAACTCGTGCTGAAGCAGCCACCGCTACTAAAATGATGTTGCTGGGTGAAGCAAAACCAGCGCAAATTGGGGCATTTTTAATTGCCCACCGCATCAAGCGCCCCACAGGAGAAGAGTTAGCGGGGATGTTAGATGCCTATGAGGAATTGGGGCCAAAACTGCAACCAATCACCTCTACGCGCCCGGCGATGGTTTTGGGACTACCTTATGATGGCAGAACACGTACCGCACCTATTAGCCCCGTTATCGCTTTACTACTCGCCGCAGCTGGACAACCAGTAGTGATGCACGGAGGCGATCGCCTACCGACAAAATATGGTTTACCTCTCATAGAGATTTGGCAAGGCTTGGGTGTTGATTGGACGGCTTTACCACTAGCCAAAACTCAACAGGTATTTGAACAAACAAATATTGGCTTTGTTTATACACCTGTGCATTTTCCCTTAACTAACGCCATGTGGGAATATCGCGACCAACTTGGTAAGCGTCCGCCCTTAGCGACAATGGAATTAATTTGGTGTCCTTATGCTGGGGATGCTCATATTGTGGCTGGTTTTGTCCATCCGCCTACAGAAGCCATGTTTCGGGTCGCCTTGGATCTGCGAAAAGTCCCCAAATATACTTTAATTAAGGGGTTAGAAGGTAGTTGCGATTTGCCACGCGATCGCACTGCAATTATCGCTTTGTCTCAAACGCCCCAAGAGATTGAAAGATTGCTGCTCTCACCCCATGATTATGGGATTACTACCAAGAATGTACCTTTAGGAACTACTGCCGAATTACTGACTCAAATCCAGGGAGTTTTAGCTGGTCAGCCGGGGGAACTCATGCAAACAGCCTTATGGAATGCTGGATTTTATCTCTGGCGCAGTGGTATTTGTTCAGATATGCCATCAGGTATAACCAAAGCGGCAGAATTATTTACTCATGGGGCGGTAGCTGCCAAACTTCAAGAACTTAGACAGGCAATAAAAATTTGCTAAAAATCGAAAAAATAGACAAGACACTTTGGCTTGATAATTCAGGAGTTAACTCGAATCATGAATAAGACAGAAACAATAATTCAAACAACCGCAAGCGTTCTAGCCCAGGGATTTGCAGATGATCCCATGTTAGCCTTTGTGTTTCCTGACTCTAACACTCGTGTGGAAGCGTTAACAAATTGGTTTCAATTGTTTGTTCGAGACGGTTGCAACCGAGGAACTGTCACCCTGGCATCAACAGATCAGGGAGCAATCATTTGGTATCCTGCTGATGTTCAGATTTTTGATCACAATTTCGATGAATTGTTCAGTAAACTTGCCGTCGTTATCGAAAAATTTGGGGGCTTAGAAGCAGTGAGTCGCTTTGAGCAATTGGCTAAAGCAGTGGTAAGTACTGAACCAGAAGTTCCTCACTGTGAAGTATTTTGGTTAGCACTGTTGCCAGAATCGCGTGGACAAGGGGTAGGGGGAAGTCTGTTAAAACCTGTACTTGAGTACGCCGATGCCAACCAAGTCGGATGCTATCTCGTTTCTTCCACTCCCCGCAATATTAGTTTTTATGAAAAACACGGATTTCGACAACTCTTTCCATTGCCGATTGGGGATAGTCTGGTGCTAACTGGTATGTGGCGAGATTCGTAAATTTCTGATTATCTGATTATATCTCTATGAACTCCACCACCTCTTTTTTGCCGCCGCTTCCTTCAGCGAGTGGGAGTTGTAGAATTAATACAGGTGAAAGTGTATCTCAATTAAACATTTGAGACTATAGCTATACGTAACCTGCTGTCCTAGCTACCCAACCGATAATACTAAACCTTCACAGGCTAGTAATGTTTTGGGAAAGACAGATTGAATGTCTAGTTGTACTTTGTCAAGAAAATCATCTTGATCATCAGGATGGTGTTGAGAGATGACTAACTGTTTCACACCTGCCTTTTTTGCCAACTCTACAGCGGTTTTCCAGTGTATATCAGTGGCCTCATGGTTGTAAGCTGTGGGAGGATTATAAGTGGCATTGGCAATTAGTAAATCAGCATCTTGAATAATCTGTAAAATGCGATCGCATTCGACTGGCTGAAGATTTTTGTGTAAATCTGTAACGTAAGCAACACTATATTCTTGGTTAGTGACGCGATAGCCAACTGAATTTTGACTTTGATTAACTAAAGCCGTGGTAATGGTGACATCATCTAAGTTCACCTCACCCCCCGGAGTCAGATGGTAGAATTGCAATTGAGATTGCATCGCCTGTAAAGGATAAGGAAACAGAGGCTGAAGCATCTGGTCACATAGACATTGTTTAATCGAAGCGCCATTTGAGGCTGCTGTACCATAAATATGGAAGCAATTCTCTGTGATAAATGCTGGTGCAAAAAAGGGAAAGCCTTGAATATGGCTTGATTGGGAGTTTGTAAAAAATAAATGGGCTTCTAGTGGTTCATGTAGTTGCTGCCAAGTTCTTCCAAGTATGCGTAAACCTGTGCCACCATCAAAAATCAGGTGTTTGCCGGATACATACATTTCGATACAAGCAGTGTTACCTCCATAGCGGTGGGTGCTGCTGCATGGAGTGGGAATTAAACCTCTGACACCCCAGAATTTCACCAAAAATTCACCAACGGGACTACTTAGGGGAATAATTGGCTCTTCTGTTACGTAGCTTTGAGAACCTGATAACTCAAAATTTGACATTTTTCTTGACAATTAGACCTTACTGAGCAGGTCATCGTAGTGCCGCACTTCCAAAGGCCGGTTTTTTTCGTCCACAATGACTACCGTAGGAGAGTAATTTTTTAACTCTTCTGGAGTGAACTGCCCGTAAGCCATTATAATCAAGCGATCGCCTGTAATGCCCAGACGTGCTGCCGCCCCATTTAGCTCAATTATGCCCGAATTAGCTACGGCAGGTATTGTATAAGTAATAAAACGCTGACCATTAGCATTATTCACTACTTGAACTTGTTCATAGGGTAAGATGCCGGCTTTGTCTAATAAAACTTGATCGATGCTGATACTACCCACGTAGTTAATATTTGCCCCAGTGAGGGTACAGTTATGAATCTTTGCTAAAAGGACAGTACGCTGCATTTTTTTAAGAGATTTATAGCATTTTTTGCAAATGGCAACCAGCGAAAGCTGTTTGTGTCTCTACAAAGGTCATCGACAGTTAGAGTTAGAAGTTAAGAGTTAAAAAGAAAAACTCATAACTCACAACTTATAACTCATAACTTTTCTATTATGCTTGAGCAGCCTTGATGAATTTTTCTACTAAGGCTGCAACTTTGTCAACATCTTGCCAGCCGAGAATTTGTGTGACCTTTTTTTCCAAATTTTTATAACTGCGGAAAAATTCGGCAATTTCCTCTAAGCGGTGAGGTGCTATGTCTTTGAGTGATCTGACTTCAGCGTAGCGCGGATCTTTGTCAGGAACACAAAGAATTTTTTCATCGCGATCGCCACCGTCAATCATTTCTAGCATCCCAATGGGGCGACATGGAATCACACAACCAGGAAAAGTCGGTTCATCCATCATCACCATTCCATCCAGAGGATCGCCATCATCAGCTAAAGTGTTAGGTACAAAGCCGTAGTCATAAGGGTATCGTACCGAAGAATAAAGCACTCTGTCTAGGGCAAAGGCTTCCAACTCTTTATCAAACTCGTATTTATTTTTACTTCCGCCGGGAATTTCAATTAAAACATTGAGTATACCGGGTTTTGGTTGAGCAGGAATACGGGATAAGTCCACAAAAAACTCCTCTGATAACAGTAAATTCAGGTAGCACTCAGTTTGGCTCCTTCTGTAGAATTTTAATGCCAAGATGGACTTCTTCCCAAGTATTCATCTGAATTTCTGTTCAACATCGCAAGTATATATCAAGTCAAAACAGCAAAAAGCGTTGTGAGAACTCCCCGCAACGCTTTCGACAATTCAGACATCTATCTCTGGTGAGAAACCAAAAAACTTTAAATACACATATCTGAATCGGTCAGAAGACAATACAGATTCAGATGATGCCGGGTTAACTACACATCCAAAATATCAGATCACAAGGTGTTTTCTCCTTCTGCGAGCGAACTTGCTGTGAAATGCTACTTGTAACTGTTGTTTAATTTCCACGAATTGGCAGTGTATAGGTTACGGGTGGCTGGTTATTTGAAACATCGGTCGAATAGTGGGCAATGACAAACACAGGTAGTGTTAGAGTCACTAGAGCGATCGCCGTTCCCACAATGTCTGCCAAACGATGGGAATATGTATCGGGAGGTTTGGCAGACTGGCTATTTGCGTCCATACAAATTTGAAATTTGTCACTTTTCTAGTAGGTTTACTCTCAATAAAGAGAGTGTTGATGCTATTCTAACTATTTTTTCCGTGTCAACTATATAGCAGTCAAAAAGTTCACCCAATTTTGCAAGTTTCACAATTGCAGGTTTATAACTGCCATTTTTGATACAAAGTTACAGAAAAATAGAAGCATCTTAACTTGGTGACTAATAAGTTACACTTCTGGGCTGTAATTTGTGATTCATGGGTTAAGAATCGGTTAAGTATTGGCTAATTAAATCACATAGTTTTATCTGAGCAGATATTAACTATTAACCTGAATTAGGGAATTCTCATCCTAGTGTAATATCTTGAAATCACCTGAAATAGGTAGTTTTAGCGATTTAGCTGGTTTTAGACATATTCAAAATTACCGAGATTCCACATAAATATAAATATTTTTTGACCATACAGCTTTAGTTATATTCCAGATATTGAAAACCAAACAATATTGTGTAAATTTGACTATGATAAACATTAAGGAATACCGAAAAAATACAGTTATAATGCCTATGTTTGACTATATTTATTCAGTAATAGTACCTGAAAATAATTCAGCATCATCAAAGCTAAATCTGTCAAATACTATCTTCCTTTTGTCAATCTATATATAGGTAGATCCGGAATCGAGCTTGTGATACGATTCGTTTGTGAGACTGCACAAAATTTTCTTATGTACGTACTTTGCATCCTTCTCCCTACAGCCCTTCGGGCATCCTACGGTAGGTGCTAGCCTCTACGGTATAGCTAAAGCATAGCGGTTCGTTCATCTAGAATTGATCTGAGATTAATAGCGATTTTAGTCGTCAGGGGTCTTTATTACCTTAATTTATAAATTTCTCCCCTATCAACCAATATTTCGCCCGTCAACAAATCCTTCACAGTAGCTAACAAAATCCGCCGAAAATCGACACAAAATAACACAGATATCCGATCAAATCCGGCTTCTCCCGGAGGATTAAGTTTAGCCACACAAACCTGTTGATGTTGACTATCTAAAGAACGATAACTTTCTTGGTGTTGGAGATTACTGCTTGTCATTCTTCCAGACGCATCAAAAGCAATTTCTGTTTGCGTCATATCGCCCAACTCACCAATGTCTAAACGAATCTCCCTTTGTCCATGATTTGCAACTTGTAAATTTAACCATCCATCAGACTCACAAGGATATTTTGTACCTTGTGCAAACAAGCAATGATAAGTATAACTTTTACTGTAAGCATCCCATAAACGAATCGCGTAACTGTGACGCAGAAAATCATCAACCTCAGTAATTTGCTGCAAAGCCAAAGCACCATGACAAACCGCGTCAAAAGGTTTATTTAATTTTACTTTATTCTTACCAAAATATGATACAATAATTTCTTGAACTGCGGGAATTAAACAACTTCCTCCTACTAACAAAACTTCCTCAATATCATTTTTAGCAAAACCCTTTCTCAGCGCAAAACCTAAAACCTCATCCAACGCATCCCGCAACTGTTGTAAAAATTGTCGATATTCTAAAATTTCCTCCAACTTTTCACGATTAATTTTTAACTCATAAGACATAAAAGATTCATCATCAAACCAGCTTTCGGCTACAGATTGATTTCTAGATAATTTAATTTTCAACCTTTCGGCAATTTCTAATAAATTTTGATAACTAATCTTCCCAACTTGTTCGGTTGTTAAATTTTGAGAACGTAAATAATCTTCAACTATCCAAACATCAATATCTTCCCCACCTGTATAAGCTTCAGACTTCGCTAAAACTTCAGCGCGTAAATTTTCACTAGCATTATCAACAGTTCTGACTAAACTTAAATCCAGAGTTCCCCCGCCAAAATCTACCACTAAGATTAAAGCCCCAGGACGTTTTACAGCATATCCCAAAGCCGCAGCAGTCGATTCATCGATAACGGAGACTTGAGGAACATTTAATTTTTCACCTAAACTTCTAAACCAATCCAAATAACGTTCAAAAGCCCCAACGGGAACCGTAAAAATTAAATGACTTGGCTGAATATTTTGTTTTTTAATTTCCGTCCAAATTCTTTGAATAAATAACTCAGCTACAGACATAGAATCATAATTTATCCCTTCAATTTGTCGTGCTGGTGGTTGATAGTCTCCAGCCAAATCACGTTTAAACTTTTTAAACAAACGTTCAGGAGGGTAAGTTTGAGAAAGTCCTAACCTTTGACTGCGAACACCAGCACCCAATATGACCTGATGATCTGATTTAATATAAAGTAGACTAGGAATAACAGGAATTTCTAACCTTTCACCTTCAGCAGAAACACCAACAAATAAACTTGATAAACTAGGGAAACGTAAAGTTTTAGGTAATTGAGTATCAGACTCTAAAATACTAACAACAGTATTACTTGTACCAAAATCAATAGCAACAGTCGTCATAATTCATTAATAGTAGTATATGTAGGGTGTGTTATGGCTTTAGCCTAACGCACCGTCTTCAGTGGTCTTGGTGCCGTACTCTCCTAGATAACACACCCTACGTGTATTTCATAAATCAAATATGAGTCCTATAGTAGGTTGAGTTAAGCGCAGCGCAATCCAACAAAACCGATAAATAATATTCAAATTTGGGTTGTGTAATGCAGCGGCGGGCATCTTTGCCCTCCCCCACAATATTGTATAATTTAATTGTGATTATATCCACCGGGAAGCGTGCGACTCACCTTAGCTGGATAGAGAACTATATCACCATCTTGATAACCAATAAAACGAATATAGACTAATTCACCTTCTGCAATATCATCACTATCAGCTTGATGTAATTGAGGATGATAATTCACCTGTTCCCAAGTTTCCCCAATGGAAGTATAACCCCAGCTATTAATCAGATTATCTAAAGACGTAAATAGAGAAACTATATTTTTAGCAGGTAAATCAGGATTAGCTAAAGCCATTTTCTTTACTGTCGGATAGTTGCTGAGTAAAGTTTGCAGTTGGGTAAAACTTTCAGCTTGAAAATCATTGCGTAATTGTTGAGATTGTTGTTTTAATTCCTCTCGCAGTCGTTGACATTGAATTTCTAAATTTTGGATTTGTTTCTCTGTATCTGGAGAAGCTACAGGTTGAGTGATATTAGGTTGATTCTCTCCTAGAAACACAAAGGACAAAATCAGATAAATAGCTACTACCAGAATTACACCAAAAGCGAAATAATTCAATTGTTCTAACATATTATTACGTTGATTTTTAAACCAGCAAAAGTTTGACAGATAAAATCATTTGGTTGACAGAAAATTAATCACCACTGCTGCAAAGATTGATTTTCAGATGCTGAATTGTGCCAAGATTTTCAAAATTTATCAAATAATTAACGCCGTTGCCAAATCTTGATGGTTTTATCCCCACTGCCAGAGGCTAAAGTGCGACCATCCGGGCTGAACGCTACTGAATTAACCCCAAATGAATGTCCGGAGAGGGCGGCAATTTCCCCCCCGGTTGCCACATCCCACAGTTTGATGGTTTCGTCACCACTAGAAGCTAAGGTGCGACCATCCGGGCTGAACACTACTGAACTAACCCCAAATGAATGTGCGGTAAGGGAAGCGATTTCCCCCCCGGTTGCCACATCCCACAGTTTGATGGTTCTATCCCAACTGCCAGAGGCTAAAGTGCGACCATCTAGGCTGAACGCTACTGAATTAACCACATTTGAATGTCCGGTGAGGGAGGCAATATTGCTGCGGG
>REBL01000022.1 GCA_007692755.1 Nodularia sp. (in: cyanobacteria)
ATACAGCCGATAACTTAGCAATCACGGAAATGCTGGTGCAGTTTCCCAATTCTCAGCGCACAGAAGACCAGTTAGTTACCTTAAAAGTGGTCGGCTGGGGAAACATGGCCACAGAAATTCAGCAAAACTACCACCAAGGCGATCACGTCATCTTAGCCGGGCGCTTAGGGATGCATACTGTTGAACGCCAAGAAGGTTTTAAAGAAAAACGTGCTGAATTGGTAGTACAGCAAATTCAACCTTTAGGAAGTGGTTTCAGCCCATCACCATCAGTCACATCAACACCCCAGCAATCACCATCCCCAGCAGTTTCATCTTCACAGAACGAAGTCGAGTTGCGTCCAGTAACCGCCCCGGCGACAACTCCCGTTGGCGTTGCTTCTCAGCCGACAAATTTCGTACCTACACCCCAACCTCAAAATTTTGAGCGCACCACTTATCCCGCAGTCAAAGAGCAAGAACCAGACCCAGATGATATTCCTTTCTAACTAGTAAGCTGAAAAATATCTAGTTTGCATATTTAAATTAAATCAAACTTTTGTGGGGTGGGCAGCTTTCGACTACGCTAAAGTCTTGTCCACCCTTGTGTACTTTACCCAGATCAAATGTGCTGTAGATGCTACAAAATTGCGTCTCCCAATTAGACGCAATCTCAGAGCGTGTGCTTTGTACTCAGCGCTGCTGCAAGGCGACGCGATTAAAAAATCATTGATTAACGGAAATTACCAGGATTCAAACGAGCCGGGCTTTGAGGTCGAGAGTGACGATTAGTTGCTGCACCATTTCTCAGAGTCCCACCATCTTGAGGCGCAAGATAAGGTTTTAAATTGATACCACCTCTCGATACAGTAGCTCGATTGTTCCCATTACCTAGAAGTGTACGCCCTAAATTGTATAATTCATTTACTCCTCCCATACCGCGATCGCCATAAGTGTTGACAGCAGTTGTTTGTTGTCCGCTATCAGCACTAATTAAGTTTTGGAAAACGCTATTGCGGACGACAAAGGGATCTTGTCCACGAGGTACTGTCATGACAATGCGACAAAATGAGTTAGCCTGTGTGGTTACACAAACAATATTCTCATTATTTTCTACAGCTGTTTGGAGTTCTTCTAAACCATCTGGGCGATATAATTCCAAGCGACTGGCAATTGCTTCACAGCGTCTTTGTGGACTCCAACCACCTCCCAAAGCTGCCGGTGCTGCCCAAGGGAAGAACTGCCCTTCGATATTTTGTGGCTGATACATCACAGTGTACTGTCCGTTATAGAATTGACAGCTAAACCGAGTAGCACCAGTTACAGTTGATGTGCCTGTTTGTGTGGTTGTTTGTGTGCCTGTTGATGTGCCTGTTGGCGTTGATGTACCACCTGAAGGTATTGTTGGGACAACAACATCACCGAAAGTAGAATCATTAAATTGAGCAAGTGCCGTAGAATTACCCAGGAATAAAGATAAGCCCAGACTGCTCAAAAATATAAACTTTAAAGGTTGTGAAGACATAAATTATTGTCCAGTGTAAATCCGGTAGGGAACTGATAATTTAAGTGACGAATGATTTTGTACTTTTGATTCATAAAAAACGCAATTTTTTTGGCTCTTGTTCTTTTGTCTCTTCAAGTAGCTGTTTCACCCGTGCTTGCACTACTTAATATTTCGCTCAACTCTTTCATAGCCGTAGCGATTATAGTTCCCACGGGAAATTTTAAAATTAAATTGCAAATCGCTGTAACTTTCACAATCGGATGGAAATAGCTGTTTCTGGATCGTATTCGCTACCCTGACAAAACTCATCTACCCAAGAAGCCAAACTAGAGGCACGATTACTCAGTGATGGATTAACTTTGCGGGGAACGTTTTTTGGTTTTGGTGGCATTTTTCCATGATTGTTATTGCCTCTAACTGTGGGTTTAAAGCACTCGCGTAAAAATAAAATCCCAGTTAAACAATTTGCCTTGAGCAGAACAGTCCCAAACTTGATGGGTACATGAGCAAACTGAGAGTTTCTCACTGGATGGGAAGGTAGAGTTTTGGCTTTGTTCAGCACGTCGATAGTAATTGCCAATGGCGATCGCACTGGTTTATTCTCACGTAGTAAACTAGAAGGTGATTTAGCGGAATTTACTGTCTTGGCAGCCGCCGGAGGAGCAACCTTAGTCGCAACCGCAACCGATGAAATATTTTCTTCCGTGTAAATACTGTCAATATTTTCCGTAAATGCCAAAACAGGTTTATCTAACCGTGGCAAATCAGAAGTTAGTGTTTCGCCAGAGAAAATCTTAGGAGCAACTGTCAGCAAAGGTACAGGTTTGCTTTCGGGATACTCTTCCTGTAAAGACTCGGTTTCAAACTGAGTTGTAATTGTAGAATCCTCTGAAGTGATGAGACGTAACTCCTCATCAGGATTGAAATCAAGACCTAAAGCTGTAACTATCTTATCGGGGTTATCATTCAGATCCAGGATAAAAGAAATGACTTTATCAAACTGTGGCTCTAAAACCGACAAAGTAGCCAAGATAAACCCAGAGGAAGGACGGCGCAGACCATTGTAAGTACCCCAAACCCTAATTTTGACCAGCCAAGAACGATTTTGCTCATAGTAACTCAGCCACTTAACTTTCACAGATTGACGTAACTGCTGAATATTCATAGATGCCTCGCCTCAGTCAACGATTGAGTAGTATTTTATATTTTTAACTTGCTTATCCCTGGGGATGAAACCGATAATAAAGCATTTTTTTCACACTTTGGCCGCCTAGCAAATGTTGTTCTACCAATAGAGATACTTCATGAGGTCTAATGCCGCTATACCAAACCATATCCGGCAACACCAGCACCATTGGCCCGTTACCACATTGTCCTAAGCAGCCGCTAGGCGTTACCGTCACATCCGGCACTGGCAAAGCGGTAAAAGCGGCTAATACCTTTGCCGCACCTTGCTTTTTACAAGTACGATTTTGGCATACCCGCACACATCTAGCAGCAGAGTTTGGGTCTGTTTTCGGAGAGTTCGATGATTGGCTTATATTTGACATTTTTATAGTAAGTAGTAGATACCCTGAAAACTGGGGAATTGGGATGATTCCTGCTCCCTCTCCTTACTAGTACAAGTCGGCGTAAATAAACAGACTATTCAAAATCCATGAAAAGCCCATTGTATAAGCTTTTTGACTTTTGATTTTTGACTTTTGACTTCCGCCCTGCGGTACTAGGGGCTTGAGAATTTCAGATTTAGTTTAGCGAAGCCTACGCAGCGAGTGCGAGGATTTTCGATTGATTCCACAGATAAATCTGGGGGTTTGTAGCATTAAGGAACGATTGTTCAACTCCTCTTAGATTATCATTGCCGCACCCGTTTAAATTTTGTTACTTTTAGACCAAGCCGGGTGAGACAATAACGCCGCCATCACCCGCACCCCGCGCAGTTGATTAGACAGGGGTAAATGACCTTTAGGGGCGCTTAAATCCCAAGTAA
>REBL01000019.1 GCA_007692755.1 Nodularia sp. (in: cyanobacteria)
CCGATAGGCACTATGGCGGAGTTAACTATCCCAAAGGAGGCGTAGGACAAATTGCCCAAAAATTAGTCGCAGGTTTAGAGAAAGCTGGAGGTAAGATTGAGTACCAAGCTAGAGTCACACAAATCATCATAGAACAGGGAAAAGCCGTCGGTGTGCAGTTAGCTAATGGTAAAGTTTATCGTGGTAAACGGATAGTTTCTAATGCTACGCGTTGGGATACTTTTGCGAAATTATTACCTGCGGAAAAAATACCAGATAATGAGATCAAATGGCAACAAAACTATCAAAAGTCACCAAGTTTTCTAAGTTTGCATATAGGAGTAGAAGCAGCAGTACTGCCTAATGGGACAGAATGCCATCATATAATTCTGGACGATTGGCAGCAAATGACAGCACCAGCAGGCACACTTTTCGTTTCTATTCCCACATTGCTTGACCCAGATTTAGCGCCAGAGGGATATCATATCATTCATGCCTTTACACCTAACTGGATTGATAATTGGCAAGGACTTTCTCCCAGTGAGTATGAAGCGAAGAAAGAAGCAGCATCTGGGCAAATTATCGACAGACTAGAGAAGATTTTTCCGGGTTTAGATGCTGGATTAGATTATCTAGAAGTAGGGACACCCCGCAGCCATCAACGCTTTTTAGGGCGTGAGGATGGTACTTATGGGCCAATTCCTCGGCGCAAGTTACGGGGATTATTAAGTATGCCGTTTAATCGCACAGCCGTTCCCGGACTTTATTGTGTGGGAGACAGTACCTTTCCTGGTCAAGGGTTAAACGCCGTGGCTTTTTCTGGTTTTGCGTGCGCCCATCGCATAGCTGTAGATTTGGGGTTTGATTAACCTACTTAGTGCCATAAAACTGACATATTTTATGATGGAAATCGGCAGAGTTCACAAATCGCGCGGCACAGAAACTACCAAACATAATGCCATACAATACTGGGCAGAATTATTGAAAACTAAACCGCCTCAATACCCTTATCTGGGTTAAATTGTCTATTTTTAGGCTTCGCTGCCGATGCAATGGATTATTTCCTAATGGTAATTGAACCAATACCTGCATGATCGTGGTACTTTTGAGTTTCGTTGAATTCACTTTTAGTATCAGAATAGATCCCAGCAAATTCTGTAAGTGTCCACTGATTCGATCTTATCCATACCCCTGTATCTGCACCCAGTCCCTGGGCAAATTTAATGTATTCTCGTCCTTCATTATTCCAGTTGTAGGATAAGGTCGCTTGTCCGTAGGCTGCAACAGCTTCTTTGAGTGGAGTCCCTGCACCTATCCCAGCAGTTGTTCTGTAACTGGGGTTATCAACCGTAATCATGGTAATTTGAGAGTTATTTGTGATGGGCTGTTTTTGTTCTGCGAAACCCAGCAAATACAGCACATTTCCATACTGAGTGACTTTAATTCCTTCCCCTGCATCAACCCCTAGAGGCGTTGCTTTAAAGGTTGCATCCTCACCTAAATCTTGCTTAAGTTCTCCTAAAGTCATTCCCAGTTTAGCAGTTCCGACACTGTTAGTAGTGATCAGCTGATTATCTGAAGGCGATCGCGCGCCTGATTCTGCACAAGCATTAGGGACTTGATCTATTAACTGAGAACTAATTAATCTGAGTCCATCACCATTCCAATAGTGTTGAGTTTCTTGAATACAAGTGCCTGCACCAGTAAATTTATAAGCATTGGAAAGAATCTTAGTTTTGGGGTCAAATTCTGGAAATCCAGCAACTTCTAGTTCTAGAGGCTCAATTTTCAGTTCAGCCTGGGTGGTATCTACTTGCAAGAAAGTGAATGCACCCTGATAAGCAGCCATAAAACAAAGAAGTTTTACTAGATACTGACCCTGATCATTAGTATAGACCTTTGACCATTCTCTTGCTGCCTCTGAATCAAACTCAAAATTGCAAACTTGCAAACTTTTCTGGCGGCTAATTACCTCATTCAGAATGGTTTCTGAGTTGGGTTTACTCTGGTCAGAAACAGAAAGAATGGATGGGCTATCTAGCTTTAACTGTGGCTGAGATTTTTTTGCAGAAGTTTCACCATTACTAGAGTTAGACTTTGGTGAAGACTGAGATAATTCCGACTCTGTGACGGATACACAGGACATAAGACTGGAGGCAATAATGGCAGTTAATGAAAAGATTATCTTGGCTGTATGCATGGGATGAAAATTATTTTGTTTATAGCTATGTTTAAAGCTAATTTCAACACATCGAGTAAATTAATTAATCAGCGCTTTAGAAAAAAGACTTACCAATTCCGGTAAAAAGTTCCACAACCAATCTTAATTTTGACAAATTACATTTGTTTTGACTTAACTGGGAAAATATATTTTCACCAAAATAAACAGGCTGAGTAAGTCTAAAAGCAACGCCACAATAACTTTTATGCGTCTATTGGAGCTAATTCGTTGACGATAAACTAACAGACAAAACAACAGCCATAGCGAATAAATTTGAATGGGTAGGAAAACAAAAATTAGGCTGATCACAGATACTATAAAAGCTCTATCTGCTGTTTGGTCTGCCCATGAAGGCATTTCAATATCATCCTCATCTTCATCTTCCATACCCAAATCAGAAACAGATTGATAATCTAATTCCGACACCAAAATAGACTTAGCAAAATCTATATTTGCTTGAGGGACTTGTAATTGAATCCAGCCCACAGCCACACTCAAATGCCATGCCACATTCACAGTAGACTCATTCAGTAATAAACACTTTACACCTTCAGCCTCAAGACGCTGCTTCGCCAGATTAGCCTCCAAAGAACTTGTAAAAGTAGCTACCGTCACAAAACCATTCACCATACCCCCAAACCCTCCGCGCCCCTTAGCGATTCCCTTAGCGTTCCTTTGCGTTAAAAAATTAAATCATTGTTACCTGATTAGCTGCCCTTTTAGCCTTCTCCCGCGCCTCAGAAATATGATCACCCTTAGCCAAAGCCACCCCCATACGTCGATAAGGATGGGCGCTAGGTTTGCCAAATAGTTTAATATCTACATTAGGAACTGATAAAGCCTCAGCTACACCTGTAAAAGCCACAGCTTCAGATTTTTCAGAAGCTAAAATTACTGCACTAGCTGAAGCCCCTAACTGTTCTATATGCGGAATTGGTAACCCTAAAATAGCGCGTAAATGTAGTTCAAATTCATTCAAATTTTGCGAAATTAATGTTACCATTCCCGTGTCATGGGGTCGGGGAGAAAGTTCTGAAAAAATCACTTCATCCTTGGTGATGAAAAACTCAACACCAAATATTCCGGCTCCCCCCAAAGCATCAGTAACTTTTGTCGCTATGGCTTGAGCTTGTAATATCTTGTCTTCTGCAATAGCTGCTGGTTGCCAAGACTCTTGATAATCGCCTCTTTCTTGACGATGACCAATAGGAGAACAGAAAATTGTCGGTGCATTCCACT
>REBL01000018.1 GCA_007692755.1 Nodularia sp. (in: cyanobacteria)
TAGAGGAAGTCAGACAGGCGCTGACAGAAGGCAAATTGTTGAAGATGCTAGGTTCTCAAGAACCCCGCTATCTGATCCAGTTGCCCTATGTCTGGATGGAAAAATTTCCTTGGCAACCAGGAAGATCCCGTGTTCCTGGTACAAATTTGACTAGTGAAGAAAAAAGACAAATCGAGCAGAAACTGCCCAGCAATCTGCCTGATGCTCAATTGACCACTTCTTTTGAGTTTCTAGATTTGATTGAATTCCTCCACAGGCGATCGCAAGAGGTATTGCCACCTGAGCATCAAATGCCTTTGAGCGAAGCCTTAGCAGAGCATATCAAGCGTCGGCTACTCTACTCCGGTACAGTAACACGAATTGATTCTCCTTGGGGAATGCCCTTTTACGCTCTTACCCGTCCTTTTTATGCGCCAGCAGACGACCAAGAGCGTACTTACATCATGGTCGAAGATACCGCCCGGTATTTCCGGATGATGAAAGATTGGGCAGAACGGCGGCCAAATACCATGCGAGCCTTAGAAGAGCTTGATATCCCGGCAGAAAGATGGGAGCAAGCTATGGAAGAATTAGATGAAATCATTCGCGCTTGGGCAGATAGATATCACCAAAGCGGTGGTATTCCGATGATTTTGCAGATGGTGTTTGGTAGAAAAGAAGACTGATAGTTAGGTGTTATACCATTAACACCTCGTATAAAAAAGGTGCTGTAAAGCCCTGTGGGCATAGCTGTACTTAGCACGGAGTAGGGCGTGAGCAGCTTGCCTAGACGCGATTAATCTCGTTTGGATAAGAAAGTGCTGAATTGCTTAGATAAATTAACATATACTAGGCAAGATACTCACGTATCACCCAGGGGTTAGTGAATTTCATACCAAGAGATTAAAAAATAAATACTTTCAGTCTTCTGCTGAAAAAGTCAGAGGTTTGGTTTCTATGCCTAACCTTAGATAGTGGCATTTGTATTTTGCCATTAGCTTATTTGGTTTTTTGGTTTGTAAGGTTCGGTAAGTTTAAATGTTTAAGCCACCTAACTTATGTCTTGTGTCTCATCTCAATCTATTTTTCTATTTTTGCACACAAAAAAATAGGTTGGGCTGTCAGCCCAACCTAAAAGAAGTGCGTCAATTTAAAGACGTAATATTTTATTGCCCTCCTGGATTCCCTGGAATGGGAGTGACCTCAAAAGAGGGACTAAATTCGGTGTTGACTCTATTTTGTGGTACAGATGCAGGAGAAAAGCCACTAACACGGTCACTCGCATCGATACAAGTATCCATTGCCTGAGTAGGTGCAATATCAATTTCACTACGTAAACCGACTACACACTGAGCGAAACGCTCAGGTAACAAACTACGACCACAGTAGTTTAAAACCGTTGTGGGAACAGCTTCTTGAGTATTCCTGGTGATACCAACGACACAATTTGAGAAGTTCTCAGGTCGCCGGGCTTGTTCACAGGAAGAAAGAGCATCCACGGCACTAAATTGTGTTTGCTGATTAATTCTCACCACGCAAGAAGACAAATCTCTCGGACGCAGTGCTTTTGCACAACTTTGTGATATTGCTTGTTCAGTTATGCCTAAATTCAAGAGTCGAGCGGTACAGACACGGTAATCATTGGCGTAGGATGTAGTCACAGCCATACTTGGAGCCATCATCGCCAACCATCCAGTCATAGCCAAAACTGGGGTTATTAGCCTAATGGTTTTATCCTTAAATGTTTCGACAGCTAAACTGCCTTGTTGGTTCCCAGCTTTACTCAACTTTTTTTTGCTCATCGCCTTTCTCCAAACACGCAAAGTTATGCTAACTCAAATGTACGGCAACTCTTGTGCAAACCAGGAAATTCAGTAGGCGTGGATAATTTGAATATTTATAAATATTTAGCTGAATATTTGATTTAAGAAAAAGACTACGAGATAATACGGTCTGCTACATTAGTCTAATAGCGAACAATGATCAAACAGCTTCGACAAGCCACTACCAATTCAAAATACAATCGAGTATATTGTATGACAATTCAAAACTTGGCTCCGTTCGCGTAGCCTCTCGTAGAGAAGAGACCTTTGTGTGCTTTGATTGCTTCGTTCTTTTATTTGCCATCATTATTTCAGTGGTTTATCCGATACACTACATTTGGTTAAGTAGTGATTGGTGAGTCAGTGGGGTCTAGTATCGCCGTGAAATCAAACGGCTTGTATGTTGGGATTTTGAATTTTTTAGAACTTGATAGCTTGCATGGTTCAGCCATAGAAAACCGGAAATTATTAGCAGAAGTAGTGAGGTTTAACATATGAAATTTGGCATTGATATTGGGCATAATTCTCCTCCAGACACAGGTGCTGTGGGGATCAAATCTGAGGATGTTTTAAACACAGATGTAGGAAATAGAGTTATTTCAAAGTTACGGGCTTTAGGACATGAAGTAGTAGTCTGTAAACCAGATAGGTCTACTTCTGTCACGAATTCACTATTTCAAAGAATCAATACCGCGAATAATAACAGAGTTGAGGTTTTTGTCTCAATACATTTTAATGCTTTTAATGGTCGGGCTAATGGCACAGAAGTATTTGCCGCTAGTGATGCTGGGAGAAGAATTGCCCAACCAGTGTTAAATGAAATTGTCAGATTAGGATTTTTTAATCGTGGGGTTAAAAGTGGTTCCCACTTATATGTCCTGAGAAATACTAGAATGCCTGCGATTCTCGTAGAATGCTGCTTCATTGATTCACCACGAGATATGAATATCTTTGAATCAGAAGCAACGGCTAATGCCATCGTCAAAGGCTTGACGGGTCAAGTACCTAGCACTCCTGTTAATGCCGTTCCAGATGAAGAGTTGAATACAGATACTACAGTCATTAGACTGCAAAGAGCCTTAAATCGATTAAAAATCACCGATGCAAATGGTAGGCGCTTGGTAGAAGATAACATCACCGGACCGGCCACCAGGTCTGCAACAGTAAACTTTCAGAATGTTGTGGGACTAGCACCGACTGGAATTGCAGACACAAATACCTGGGATGCAATTAATCTGATTTTAGCTAAGAGAATAGTCAGACCTAACCACGCTGGCGGTCCAGTTGTGAGATACATACAATCCCGTGTAGGTGCTGGAGTTGATGGTATTTATGGCCCCCAGACAGGAGCAGCGATTCGGACATATCAAAGGCAAAATGGTTTACTTGCTGATGGAATTGTCGGAGGAATGACTTGGCAAAGATTAATTGGTTAGCTTGACTATAACTATTGTGGGGTAAGCTCTTTAGCCTGCCTAGAACAGGCATCTTGCCTGTTCCACTGAATGGCAATCTTTATCAAATAATTGGGTTGAAAACCCCGTGCTTGCAGCACGGCTTTAATTTACTAGAGAAAATAGTGCTAGTAAATATGTGGTAGAATAGTGAAATGCTCACCATGAA
>REBL01000144.1 GCA_007692755.1 Nodularia sp. (in: cyanobacteria)
GTGATTCTCTCTGGTAATTCTTCGGGTTTAACTTTAAAGCGATCGCTTAAATCCTTAACTACTTTATCGCGAACATTGAGATAATCCAATATCGCCGGGCCAGATACAGCCTCAATGCGTCGCACTCCAGAAGCCACACCCGCCTCAGAAATAATCTTAAAAATGCCAATTTCCGCAGTATTGCTTACATGAGTTCCACCGCAGAGTTCCATTGATACGCTAGGAAAATCAATCACCCGCACTTCTTCGCCGTATTTTTCCCCAAACATCGCTACAGCACCCCTAGCCTTAGCCTCTGCTATAGGTAATACTTCTATGTTTGCAGTATGTGCCTCAGCAATCCAAGTATTTACCTGTGCTTCAACTTGTTCCACTTCTGCTGCTGTCAAACCACGGGGACAGTTAAAGTCAAAGCGCAATCTATCAAAGGAAACCAGGGAACCGGCTTGCGATATACTATCATCCACAAGTTTCTTTAACGCCGCTTGTAATAAATGGGTTGCGGTATGATTCGCTTCGGCGCGACGACGACAAGCCCGATCAATTTGAGCAGTCACAGAATCTCCTATTCGGATTGTACCGCGTTCTATGCGTCCAAAGTGGATAAAGAAATCAGATTCTCTTTTCACATCTTCCACACGCACCACCACACCATCACCGGAGATATAACCTTTATCCCCAATTTGTCCCCCAGACTCGGCATAAAATGGGGTTTGATTGATCACAATTTGAATTTCTGTCCCGGCTTCTGCTTCTTCTTGGGCAATGCCATCTATTAATATGGCTTCGACATTTGCTGTCGCCGCAGGTTGGGTATAACCGATAAATTCCGTCGCTTGGATGTGTTCGGCTAACTTATCCAGAGAACCTTGCACAGTTAAATCAATGGTTTCGTGGGCAGCTTTGGCACGTTCCACCTGTTTTTGCATTTCGGCGTTAAATCCCGCTTCATCCACAGTTAGCTGATTTTCTGCCGCGATTTCTTGGGTGAGTTCTAGGGGGAAACCAAAGGTATCGTATAAAGTAAAGGCACTTTCACCGCTAATAGAGGTTTTGCCTTGCTGTTTCACCTCTTGGATGATTTCCTCTAAAAGTTTCTCGCCTCTATCCAAAGTTCTGAGGAAATTGGCTTCTTCTCGTTGCAACTCCGCTTTAATTGCTGCTTCCCGTTGGCGAACATTGGGGTAAGCTGATTCTGACAGAGAAATTGCAGTTTCGGCAACTTGGGTAATAAATTCACTGGTAATTCCCAATAATCGCCCATGACGGACTACTCGCCGAATTAATCGCCGCAATACATAACCCCGTCCCACATTGGAGGCGCGAATTTCATCAGCAATCATTTGTACCACAGAACGAACATGATCACCAATAACTTTTAAGGAAACTTTGGTGGTTTCGTCGCTTTTGTGGTATTCAATGCCGGCAATTTTGGCTGCTGTCTCAATAATCGGGAAAATTAAATCAGTTTCGTAGTTATTCGGCACTTGTTGCAGGATTTGCGCCATCCTTTCCAAACCCATGCCGGTATCGATGTTTTTGTTTTGCAGAGGTGTTAAATTACCTTCAGCATCCCGGTTATATTGCATGAATACCAGGTTATAAAACTCGATAAACCGGGTATCGTCTTCTAAATCGATATTTTCATCACCGCGTTCCGGGTGGAAGTCATAATAAATTTCCGAACAAGGGCCACAAGGCCCAGTAGCAGCCATTGTCCAAAAGTTATCATCTGCACCCATGCGCTTAATTCTGGCTTCTGGTACGCCAATTTGATCGCGCCAAATATTATAAGCTTCATCATCTTCTTCAAAGACGCTGACAACTAGCTTTTCTGGAGATAAGCCGAAGACTTTGGTGGAGATTTCCCAACCCCAAGCGATCGCTTGTTCTTTAAAATAATCACCAAAGCTAAAATTACCCAACATCTCAAAAAAAGTATGATGGCGTTTAGTGCGTCCGACGTTTTCGATGTCGTTGGTACGGATACACTTTTGGGATGTGGTAGCCCGATTGAATTCTGGTGTGCGCTGTCCCAGGAATATCGGCTTAAATGGTACCATCCCCGCGACCGTCAGCAACAAGGTCGGGTCTTCTGACACAACGGAAGCACTGGGGAGAATTTGGTGTCCTCTTTCGGCAAAGAAGTTCAGAAATATGTCACGAATTGCATTACCACTGAGTTTTTGGGGATTTTCAGGCATGAGTTGAAAAATTAGTTTCAATAATAGTCGTTTTTACTGAAAAAGTATGCCCCAGGATAGGGACTCTATGCCATAAGTTGGGATATCAATTGAGAATCAACCACAAATGGACACAGATAAACACAGATAACTCTTTAATTTATCTCAATGAAAGCTGCTGTATCTCTATTTTGGCATTTTCTTTGAGTTTCCTGCCAGTCATTTTGCCTGTGGGCAGTTGTGTACTTTTCTATCTGCGAATTCCCTAATTCTAGCTTCAGTTAGATGTGCGATCGCCGGAGGCGGGGCTTTGCCCATCGCTCTCTGTATGCATATTATTGATTTCATCAGCAAAAATAAAATTCATAATACCGAGGTTAGTCATGGCACTAAAACTAAAAGTTCCAGATATTGCTTGTGATAATTGTGCAGAAAAAATCACTGAATCTATTCATGTTATGGAACCTAATGCTCTAGTAGATGTGGATGTTCAAGATAAAACTGTCACCGTCGAAACTTCAGCTTCTGAAGAAACAATTAAACAGGTAATTGTTGCTGCTGGTTTTAAAATTGAAGGCTATTGATGATCATTGGAAAACTTCACCAAAATTAACCGATAGAATCCCCTAGATCAAAATCATTTAATTCTGATATTTCTGCTCATTTAATGGGTGGAACTAGGAATCATATCATAAGTTTTACAAAATCAATTAAATAAAGGCACAAAAAAACTAATGATTAGTGACAAGAGTTAACTAAATTGAATCATTTATAAGTATTTTATATATTTGGGATTTGTGGGTTCAAAAATAGTATAATCTCTCTTTGGCATAAATACTTTTATATTTAATTTTACAAAAAGACTAGTCAACTTTAGTTTAAAATAGGGCATAAAGCACAGTAATGAAAATTTCTATTCTGGTATTTGGAAGTCAGAACTTTTTCGCGACACTTCCCCATCAGATGCTTGATGCAAAGGATTTTAGTATAGAAGTTATCAGAGATATCAATCAGGCAATATCGCTGATTTCAATTGCACCGCCGGATGTCATACTTGCACAGACTAGTATGAACGGCAGTATGGAACTATGCCGTTGGCTGAAAAGCCAGACCCAGTTATCCTGGATATACTGTATTCTTTTAGAAGATCGTCTGCAACAGCTGGCTGCGAGAAATCAGCATAACTGGGAGTGGGAATTAGAAATAACTGCAACTGCACTCAGACAAGGTGCTGATGCTTATATTTGGCAGCTTTCTGAGGCAAAAACAGATTCTACATTTACAAAAATAACTGCACATCATGATCTATTGCTAGCTCAATTGATGGTGGGTGTGCGGAAAGCGCAAAAATACCGCGATTTGCAGCAGACCAATGATTTATTATCCGCGATCGCCTTGGCTGATTCCTTGACAGACATGAATAATCGCCGGGCTTTGGAATGGGAATTATCTCGGAAAATCATCCAAGCGCGGATTGAAAAAACTCCCTTGAGTTTAATTATTTTAGATGTGGACTATTTTAAAAAAGTTAACGATACCTATGGGCATTTAATTGGCGATCGCCTCTTACAATTACTCTGTAATCGTCTGCGCCATAATCTGCGGTTTGAAGATACTCCCTTCCGTTATGGTGGCGAGGAATTTGTGGTGGTTTTACCTAATACTAATGGCGAGGAAGCATTGCTGGTGGCAAAGCGTCTCAATCGGATAATTGGCGAAGAACCGTTTAAAATTAACAGTAAACTAGCGATTAATATCACCATTAGCTTAGGCGCTGCTAGTTTGCAAGCACAAGATGATGTGCATGGATTAAACTTGCTGTATCGTGCTGACCAACACTTGTTACAGGCTAAAGCTGCTGGACGTAATCAAGCTGTAGGGTGTGACTATTCCGCCTCTGTTTCGCATATTAAAGCAGTGTCTTCTTGAAAATTCTCAGAATTGCGGCGGTACAAGAGGTTCATGCAGTAGAATCATTAATTACACGCTGACAATCGATTACAGAGGCGCGTTGTTGCATGGATTTGACTAAAGCTTCGTAACTAGACCAATTTTCTTGCAATAAATTTTTGGCTTGCAGAAGATGAAATCGTTGTTTCTGTTGAGAATCTGATTCGGAAAAACCCAACCCTGCTAAGACTCCAGCTAGCTTGCTTTTATCATCAGCCCCACCTTCAGCATGATTAAAAACTAAAGTTTCCGCCACAATACCCGCCATCCAAATTGTGCAGTAGCGGTCGATGATTTGGGCGCTGATTGTTCCCCGTTCTAATTGAGTTGCTAATTCACCATCATCAAAACTCACACCACCTTGTCCCGGTTGTCCCTGTCTCCAAGCTTCCCAAGCGCTGAGTGTATAGCCAGTTACGGGAATATCCAGCAGATGCGCTGTGAGAAAATGACCTGCTTCGTGGTGGATAATGCGATCGCGGTATTCCGGAGAAAAACCAGCAATCCAATCTAAAATTATCGTACCGCCCTTACCTTGCAAACTGAAATTATCGAAAGTGGCGATGCCCAAAATAGCGAAAGTGGCCAGTGCTGGTACTGCGGGGGATAGATGAATTAATGGCCCCAATAGCACTGAGAAAGTCATGAGAAATATAGATATGGCAACTAAATTTAAAGCAGTCTGACTCATTCTGTTTTTTAAAATGCAACTTAATTATTTACATCAATTTCCTCTTATCTTGCACCATTTAAAATCAGCTACAAAACCCGCTCTCAAATCAATTTCCGAGCGAATAGTTAAAGTCTATTCAAATAGACTGAAATCTTTCCCCAGTCGTCTTTAGACGACTTTCGCTATCAGACAGGGGTTTGAACCCCTGGCGGGTGATAACGACAGGTGCAAGATGTGAGTATATAAGCTTACTGGGATTTATTAATAAAATGAACCTAGCGCATATAAAATTGTCGATTGTAATTCCTTTTTACAATGAAGAACCCAATATTGAACAACTATTTAAAATTTTGGAGACAGTTATAAATAGTCTCGATGTAGAATATGAAATTGTATGTGTAGATGATGGTAGTAAAGATAAAACCCTGGAATGCTTAATTCAACAACATAATCGTAATCCAGCAATTAAAGTAGTTAGCCTATCCCGTAACTTTGGTAAGGAAATAGGTTTAACTGCTGGTCTTGATTATACTACCGGGGATGCAGTTATCCCAATTGATGCCGACCTTCAAGATCCACCAGAATTAATTGAACAACTAATTGCGAAATGGCGTGAAGGTTATGATGTCGTTTATGCCACGCGCCGTTCTCGTTGGGGAGATAGCTGGTTAAAACGCTTTACTGCAAATAATTTCTACTTCGTGATCGAGAAAGCGAGTAAGATTCCAATACCCCAGAATACTGGAGATTTCCGTTTGATGGATCGTCGAGTAGTGGAAGCTATCAAACAATTACCAGAAAGAACACGCTTTATGAAAGGTTTATTTTCCTGGGTAGGATATAAACAAACTACGATATTTTATGATCGTTCACCACGTTACAAAGGAATTACTAAGTGGAATTATTGGAGTCTGTGGAATTTTGCACTTGACGGCATCACATCATTTAGCTCATTACCTTTGAGAGTTTGGACTTATATCGGCTGTTCTGTATCCTTACTGGCGTTTTTGTACGCTATTTTTTTGATGGTTCGCACATTCATCTTCGGAATAGATGTGCCAGGATATGCCTCTTTAATGGTAACAATATTGTTTGTGGGAGGAATTCAACTCATTAATTTGGGTATTATTGGCGAATATATTGGTCGTATTTATGAAGAGGTGAAGGGAAGACCTCTGTACTTAGTTCGGGAATCCTATGGCTTTGAAGATAGTGCCAAAAACAAAATTGTAAATAATTTCAAGGAAGAAAAATTTCTCTGATTCCTTGTTGAATGGAGTATGTTTTCCATCGCACCAAAAAAATATTTTTAGTCAGCATTCTGATATTTGAGAAATATAATTAACTACCTGTGTTGTGCTAATTAATGCCTAAGCTACTCAAACTATAATTCCAGGGATGATCTCAAAATTTGGGTGCAAATGTGTCAGGTATTGGTGAAGAAAACTCAAAGGAGTAATGTTTAGTCACAGAATCCTCCACAATCTGGGGCGGGAGAGTGTCAAACTGGAAGTTGTTTGTAAATTTTAAAGCAATTGTGAAAGCTATTACTCTTGTTGGTTCTACTGGCTCAATCGGTACTCAAACTTTAGATATCGTCACTCAGTATCCAGATCAGTTTCGGATTGTCGGATTGGCGGCTGGGAGCAATGTGGAGATGCTGGCGGCTCAAATTCGGCAGTTTCGACCAAGTATAGCGGCGATTTCTGCTGAGGAGAAATTGCCAGAACTCCAAGAAGCGATCAAAGACCTTGATCCCCAACCGATTTTACTTGCTGGTATTTCTGGAGTTATAGAAGTCGCCCGTTATGGTGATGCCCAAACTGTGGTCACGGGAATTGTGGGTTGTGCAGGTTTATTACCGACAATCGCTGCTATTGAAGCTGGTAAAGATATCGCCTTGGCGAATAAAGAAACTTTGATTGCTGGTGGCCCCGTGGTTCTACCTCTAGTAGAAAAACATGGTGTGAAATTATTACCTGCTGATTCCGAACATTCAGCTATATTTCAATGCCTTCAAGGTCTTCCCAAGGGTGGGTTGCGGCGAATTTTGCTCACCGCTTCTGGTGGGGCTTTCCGAGATTGGGATGTAGAAAAGTTAGCTCAGGTGACGGTTGCTGATGCGCTGAAGCATCCAAATTGGTCGATGGGGCGGAAAATCACCGTAGACTCAGCTACTTTGATGAATAAGGGTCTGGAAGTGATTGAGGCTCACTTTCTGTTTGGCTTGGATTATGAAGATATTGATATTGTCATTCATCCCCAGAGTATTATTCACTCGCTGATTGAGTTGCAAGATACATCTGTTTTAGCTCAACTTGGTTGGCCGGATATGCGTTTACCTTTACTCTATGCTTTATCTTGGCCTGAGCGCATTTACACCGACTGGGAAAGGCTAGATTTGGTGAAAGCTGGTAATTTAACTTTCCGTGAACCAGATCATCAGAAGTATCCTTGTATGCAGTTGGCTTATGCGGCTGGTAAAGCTGGGGGTTCAATGCCGGCGGTGTTAAATGCTGCTAATGAGCAGGTTGTGGCGTTATTTTTAGAGGAGAAAATTCGATTTTTAGATATTCCCCGATGTATCGAATTGGTGTGCGATCGCCATCAAAATGATAACTGTACAAATCCTTCTTTAGATGACATTTTGGCAGCAGACAAATGGGCAAGACAAGAAGTTTTAACAATAGCTAATAAGTTGGCATCTTCCTCGCAGGTAATTTCGTTACATTAAACAACTCGATAGGAGACAAATATTAGTGAGGACGGTTATCTGAGGGAACCATCCTCACTAGTCTTCGGCTTTATTCAATTAAATAATTTATCTATATTTAACAATAAATCCCCAAAATTCACTAACTTATTATATAAAAACGCTTGTTTAGCAAAAAAATGTTCAATTTTTCTAGTATATTTAACAAATAACAATTGCTCAAAAACCTACTAAAATTTAGTAGTAATAATTATTTAAACTGGGGTCAACAAACTTTACCACAGTAATTGTTCAATGCCTATAATTTTTAGCTTAACCCTTAAATAAGGGATATTTTTAAGGAATTGATATTGATGATTCCTACCTTAATTCTGGCTTGGATAGTATTTGTAATCCTGTTGAAAATTCTGAAAACGACTTTAAAGAATGCCTTAACAATTGCGGCAATACTGGTTTTATTAAATATCGGGTTTGGGATTACACCTCAAGATATTTGGCAACAGATTACGCACTTTGCTCAAACAATTTCACCGAACCAGTAGGTATATCTAAATAAGAATAATTAAACGCAGGATGAAGAAGAAGATTTTCCAGCAAACTTGCAATCACCTGTTTGCCAAGCATCTGCATTCTTCATTCCTTTTTTCTTAATTATTGGGTAACGTAGAAATCCTCGCTAATGCGTCCTTAACTGTTGCAGGTAGTTGACGCATGATCTTGCCTCTTTCGCGATCTAATGCTACTAATGTCACTTTCGCAGTAGTATATAATTGCTGTCCCTCCGTTGAGACAATTGCACAATCCCAGTTCATGCGGACACCAGTAACTTCGGTGATGCGTGTTTTGACAATCACTGCCGTTCCTAACTGAATTGCACGGTGATAACGGACTGAAAGTTCTACAACTGGTAAATCACAGCCTAAAGCTACCAAATCAGCATATTCAATCCCGATTGACCTCAAGCATTCTATCCGTGCTTCTTCCATCCAAGCAATGTAAGTACCATGCCAGACAACACCTGCATAGTCAGTATGATGGGGTTGCACTCTCACCGGATATTCAAACCAACTCTCAAATTCGTGGTTCGATGGCAGGTCAATGGCGCTGGTTGGTGGTAATTGTGCTGGAATTGGTTGTTTTTCCGACATTTTTGAATTTCTTAACAGCTATGAATATTTCACATCTGACAAAATTCTCTCATAAGGGTTTGAATAACGAAACTTAAAATAGGTGAAAGTTTAGCAATGAGCAAGAAAAATTCATAGTAATTTTAAATAGGTAATGTGGAATGGCAAATTCAGCCACAATTACCTATTACCAATTACCGTCCGTAGGTTTCCAACGCGAGAGCGATTATTGGAACCTGTTTTGAAGTACCCCATCAGATACAGTCAGCCCTAGCACTTTTTGGACAGGGTTTTATTTCCTGAACTAGTTGGTGTAAATTGTTTGACAATATTAGCCAGTTCTTGCAACTGATTAATTGCCTCTGCACCTTCTAATTTCATTAACTCGCGGTCATCTCGCATTTCTGTCCAAGTAATCCCGTAATCGGATACCAAGAATCTAATTAAGTGATTGTCGCCTAAGCTAACCATAAATGAAGCACTATTCATTTGGTCGCCGCAGGTGTAACAGGACGCAGGATATCCGCGTCGTTCTAGTACAATTGCCAAGGCTTGTAGGTTCATCACCAAGTCTTGGACAAATTGTCGGTGTTGATGCGCTAGTCTCAGAAACACGTTTGTCCTCCAGACACCACAGTCATTTTAATCTCTTTTATATTTTCTTTAGCTTTTTTCATCCACTGGTATTGTAGACTATTCATTACATTTACCAGAATTTCATGAAATTGTTAATTGACTACCTTGCTTAGGGTAGTAGATAAATATTCAGCTTACCGTATCAAATTATTCAATTTGTAAGTTCGATTGATTCAGACAGATTTGGTAAATTTAACCTTGTTATTTATATATTTCTGTCCGATGAAATGCTTAAGTAAAAGGATTCAGTTTTAAGAGTAACGCAAATTTGGTATTAGTAAACAACAGAAAAGTCACGGAGATGATTTTTTTTGGACATATACCGCCAAGCTCTTCTCTGGCAAAGGCTTTAAAACTAGTTCAGTATTTTTTATATCTCTCATCATGTTGTGAACCTATGTGTCCCATCATCAAAGTTTATTACTGTTGAAGTTATTGGATACACACAGTTACGTCCTCCTCAAACTATAGAATTTGGTAGAAAATTTAAGGTTGGGAATTCAGGACTGTGGGCTATGTGGGAGTAATGGTTAAGAAATAGTTAAGCATTTTTCACTACATTACCAAATAAGTATCCTAAATGTCTATGGCATAATACTGAGAATAACTGAACATTGAATAAGTATGTTGCCATTTCGCCAGTATTTTCACTTCTTGAGGTGGTGCTGCAAAAGCTGCCCAACAAACCAAACTTTAGTTTGAAATTTAAAAATGGTTATATTGGCTACATAAAACCTATTTTCAGCCAAGCAAATTTAAGTAGAGATATTTTGACTAATGTTTGACTGCGAGACTGGAAACCTCCGCTATACTTGCTACTTTGAGTATAGCGGTAAGCCTTTTAATACACTACTTCCCACCAACCGAAAGCAGGACCGATAAAACGGATAGTGATCCACGCGACGACGATCGCACCAATACAGAACCAGGTACTACGAGTAGTCAACTCCATAAACTTTTGGGATTGGGTTTTGGTGATGGGAACCCAAGGTAAGATGCGTGTATCTTCACCGTAGTTATCTCCCATTGTAGTTTTACGACGTTTTGCTTCACCCATAATTAAGAATTCAAATTTAATGAGGTTTTAGGTTTAAACATAACTTGCATCAAAATTGATGATAGCAAGCTCTAGGAGGCGATCGCTTTGGAATTGACAAAACGTAAATAGTCAATTATCCGGGATCTTCGTCATTAGGTTGGGAAAAGAGACTGGGATCAAGGTAGTTAATCCGTGCTAGAGGACTGAGAACAGCCAGGACTTGCGCGCCATAGCTACGGTTAACTACACGGCTATCTAGTAAAGCCACAATACCTTGACTTTCTCGAACTGGTGCGATCGCTCGTTGTAATTCATTTAAAGCTGCTGGTAACAAAAATAACCGGAACCAATCTTGATGCGATCGCTTGTAATGAGCAACTCTACCAGCCACCAGGGGATTTTCCAAAGATGGTAACGGCAAAGTCGCAATAATTAATAGATGGGGTGCAGGTAAAACCGATTGATGCGATCGCCAAAATTCCCAGCCACTGATTAAAATCCCATTCTCATCCAAACAAGTTTTTTCAACCTGTACCCGTGAACCAAACTCAGAAGCCAAAATAGCACCAACTTGAGCCTTCAGTGGCACATCTCCCACCAATACCACCGTTAAACCTGGGGCTGCGGCACTCAGACAAAGCAGTGTCCGAACCTTGTGAATAAATGCGGCTTGAAACTCTGGGGTATTGGGTAAAGGCAACTTATGGGGGACATACAATTGAATAGCTGTCCCTTGATGATCATTAGAAAACTTCAAACAAGTTACGTCATCTAAACCCAAACGCTGACGAAACAATGGGGCTTCAGTTTCTGGTTCCAAGGCACTACCAATTAATACTACTGGTTGCCTCTGCCAAATCACCCTGAGACTTTCGCCTAATTCAATCGGTGTGTAATGTAAAGAAAATAACCCTTGACGACGGGCGATCGTTGCCCAGAAGAGATTAGATGGGGGCAGATTTTCATTACTGATAGAGAATTGCAGCCAGAAATCTTTCCAGGGGTCTGGTAATGTTTCCACTGACTTTAGTTGTGAATATAAATCACTGAGAATCTCTACTTCTGCCTGGGAAATCAGATAGCACTGATATGGATTAGCTGGATGCTGAAAAAGTTTGTGTGTTAGCTGCGCCCGTGTAGAGCGAATGATTTCGGCTTGGTCGGGACAAGCTAACATGAGTTGATCCCAATCATGGGGTTGAATATCTTGGGTAAGCTGATTACGTACCCAATCTTCTAGATCATCTACCCCATCAATAATTGTGGGAATGCCTGGAGGAAAACTATCAGCAGATGTGAACTGCCCTTTTAACCAAGCTTCTGGGGAAGTGAGGAGTAATCCTTGAAAATCATTTCCTGGCCAAACTTCACCTGTCCTAATGGGTTTATTCGCTTGTAGCCACGGCTGGAGACGAGGAATTTCCACTTGCAGGAGACGTTGCTGTACTGCTGCTGAGGCGACAATAATTACAGGGCCATGCCACATCAAAGCCGATGCCACAAAACTCGTGCGATAACGACCTTGATAGCCAGAAACCGCCCCCACTTGAATTAAGGCACTACGTCCCAGACGCAAGGCGCGTGCTACCAACCGTGCCATCGTTAAATGATGGGGCCAGGAAGGAAACCCCGCCTGCGATCGCAGGAAGTTATGTAGTGACAAATGAACTTCAGCCTCAATCACAAGCTTTTCATCCCATACAAAGTGATTTCTAATTCCAATCGCCCCATTTCCATTATCTTGTAGAGACGCGATTCATCACGTCTAGACATTAGTTGTTACTACCCTAAATTATGCCAACATACAAAGGAATCTCCAGCGAAGCCTTCAGGCATCCACTGGATCGCCAAGCCGAAGAAGCTTTACGAAATTTACCAGGATTTGATTTAATAGCTCGTAAATTTGTGGAATTTGTCTACGAACGCCCTCAGTTAGTCTATCTAATGGGCAACGCCATCCAAGTAGGGCCGAGGCAATATTCCACTATTTACCAGATGTTCCGCGAATGCGTGCGAGATTTGGACATTTACCCAGAACCTACACTATTTGTCGTCCAGAACCCCCAAGCCAATAGTTATGCCCTGGGGCAAGAGAATCCTTACATAGTCATAAATACAGGCATACTAGACTTACTCGACGAAGCCGAGATTCGGGCAGTGTTAGCCCATGAACTGGGGCATATTAAATGTGGTCATACTATTTTAATTCAAATGGCGATGTGGGCGATGAGTGCTGCTTCCGCCTTGGGAGAATTAACCTTCGGTATCGGCAATTTCGTCTCTCAAGCTTTGATTTATGCCTTTTTTGAATGGCGACGCAAAGCCGAGTTAACCGCAGACCGGGCGGCTTTGTTAGTGATGGATGACTTAAATATTGTCATGTCATCGATGATGAAAGTTTCAGGCGGCAGTATAAAATATGCTCATGAATGCAGTTTACAGGAGTTTATGAAGCAGTCAGAAAATTATCATGCACTGGATGACGATGGACTGAATCAGGTTTATAAATTCTTAATTTACAATGGCGCTCAAGGTACGATGTTGAGCCATCCTTTCCCTGTGGAACGCCTGCGGTATTTACAGGAATGGTCAGTATCAGAAGAGTACAAGCAAATTCGCCGAGGAAACTACCAGCGAACAGCATCAGGTGCTGTAAATGTTGCCGCCGAAACCTCCCCACAGGAAGTAGATACTTTGCGCCAACAAATTGAAGAATTGCAACAAGAAATTAACAAAATGAAAAGGTCTGAGTAGGGGCGGGTTTAGCAATATCCTCGTTAATGGCGAATCATATCTGTCAACCCGCCCAAGGTAGGGGCGGGTTTAGCAATATCCTCGTGAATAGCGAATCATATCTGTGAACCCGCCCCTACAAATATTATTCCAGCATTTTTGTAGGGTAAGCACCTTACCTATAGACAAAGGCTGTAGCATAATTTATCTTTCAAGATTCCCTGACGTTAGATAATACTTTCTAGGTGGACTACTGTCCCCTTAACTAACACAGTGGAAAATTGCTGAAATATATCTCAGCACAAAATCTCATGTAGGCACTTCAAAATATGGCAATTCACCTGATAAAACGGCTAACTGTATTCGCTACTACTCTGTTCTTTGTAATCTTTATTCCAGGAATTGCCCTGGCTGCACCAGTACAAATCAATCCTATTCCTAGTATCATTATTGCCCAAATTTCTAACACAACTACTGGTGCTAGCTTATTTTCAGATACCAACCTGACACCGCAACAGCAGCAACAAATCCAGGCTGTGCGTCAGAGAAGAAACCGAGAAATTGGGGCAGTATTGAATTCATCCCAACGCAGCAAACTGGCTCACAATATGCGTTCTGGCGATGATATCAATCAGGGCTTAAAAAAACTCAACTTGCCACCAGAACAAAAAGACCTGGTAAATGCGATCATGCAATTTACTGACCTGAAAATGCAGGCTATTTCATCTCGAAATTCGCTTTAAAGGCTTGACTGACTCGCCTAGCATTTTTGAGGTAGCCCACAGATCACAAATATCTATCACATCAACTTTTGCAGCATCTATAATATATCTTGCCCTATTTAGTCCCTTACCATGTCGGAAGAAGATATCCGTGCCGCCAGGCTGGAAAAAGTCAACCAACTCAAGCAGCTAGGATCTAATCCTTACGCCTATCGTTGGGAGTCTACTCATCACACAGCCGAATTACAAGCAAAATTTGCTGATTTACCCAGTGGAGAAGAAGTTGATCTAGATGTTGCCGTTGCTGGACGCATTATGGCGCGTCGTGTTTTCGGTAAACTGGCTTTTTTCACCCTGCAAGATGAAACTGGCACTATTCAACTTTACTTAGAGAAAAGCCGTATCCAAGAATGCATGGGTGAGGCTGATGCTGATGCCTTCGCTCACCTCAAACAACTTACAGATGCAGGTGATATTCTGGGAGTCAAAGGCACTATTAAACGGACTGAAAAGGGCGAATTATCTGTCTACGTCAAAGAATACAGCATCCTGACAAAATCCCTGTTGCCTCTACCCGACAAGTGGCATGGTTTAACGGATGTGGCGAAACGCTACCGTCAGCGCTATGTTGATTTGATTGTCAATCCCGAAGTGCGCCAAACCTTCCGCCGTCGCGCCCAAATTACTGCGGGGATTCGTCGCTATTTGACAGAACGGGATTTTCTGGAAATTGAAACGCCTGTTTTGCAAAGTGAAGCCGGTGGTGCTGATGCGCGTCCGTTTGTGACTTACCACAACACCTTAGAAATGCAGTTGTATCTGCGAATTGCTACAGAACTGCATTTGAAGCGGTTGATTGTCGGTGGTTTTGAAAAGGTGTTTGAATTAGGGCGAATTTTTCGGAATGAAGGCGTATCAACTCGCCACAATCCCGAATTTACCTCAATTGAGGTTTATCAAGCCTACGTTGATTACAACGATATGATGGCGCTAACAGAGGGAATTATTACCACTGTTGCCCAAGAAGTACTCGGCACACTCCAAATTACCTACCAAGGGACAGCGATAGATTTATCAGCACCTTGGCGACGGGTGACGATGCACGATTTAGTTAAAGAATATACAGGCTTGGATTTTAATTCTTTCTCGACATTGGAAGAGGCGAAAGCGGCGAGTAAAAATGCGGGGCTTCATGGTATAGAAGATATCCCCACAATGGGCAAACTTTTGAATGCAGCTTTTGAACAAAAGATAGAAGAAAACTTAATTCAACCTACTTTTGTCACAGATTATCCTGTAGAAATTTCACCTTTAGCTAAACCTCATCGTTCTCAGCCGGGTTTGGTAGAACGATTTGAATTATTTATTGTGGGGCGAGAGACTGCTAACAGTTTCTCTGAGTTAACAGATCCGGTGGATCAAAGAGAACGTTTAGAAGCCCAAGCGGCGCTGAAGGCTGCTGGTGATTTAGAAGCCCAAGGTGTGGATGAAGACTTTATCACGGCTTTGGAATACGGAATGCCGCCTACAGGTGGTTTGGGGATTGGTATTGATCGGTTAGTGATGTTATTAACTGATTGTGCCAGTATTCGGGATGCGATCGCCTTTCCGTTACTCAAGCCAGAAGGTAGCGTGATTAAGCAATTTAGCTATAATCCCCAAACTCAAACACTGACTATTGAATTTGATAGTGGCAGTGTTTACGAGTATTTCAAAGTACCTCCTAGCGTGAAAGAAGACTTAGACAATGCACCGTCTAAAGGTCAATACTTTAACAAATCTATTAAAGGGAAATTTAAGCATGAGCAATTGAGTTAGACCTAAGTAGACTTACCTCTACACATATCTTGCACCAGGCGACTGGAAGTCACGGCTACACAGGCGAAACCCACCTACGTGGGTTCAA
>REBL01000168.1 GCA_007692755.1 Nodularia sp. (in: cyanobacteria)
CCTGCCATTGGCGCACTTCTGCATCTGTGGGTAAACGTGCAGCCAAAGCTTCCGCCAGGGCGATCGCTTGGGGAAATCTTCTTTCTTTTAAAAATCGTTGCAGTTGCTCATAAGTCTTCCACTTGAGCCGCTGTTCAATTTCCAACAGATTAGGTGGCTTTGATGTTGGCGGTTTCTCCGCTGTGACTGTGGTCGTTGGTGCTTTTTCTGAGCGTGTGGACTGGGTGTCACTACGCCTAAACTGAGACGAATTACTTGACGGTTGGGCTATCTCCTCGGAAGGTACTACCGTTAAAAGGAGTTTGTAAGCCTCTGTCAACGCAATAAACTTATCTTTAGCTCTGATGTCATTTGGGTTAATATCGGGATGATATTGCTGCGCCAATCGTCTGTAAGACGCTTTGATGTCAGCAAATGAGGCTCCTGACCTTAAACCCAACAAACGGTAGCAATCTCCAAGATCCATCTTGATCTATCAGCTATCAGCTTCCAGCTATAAATTATTAATCATAAAGAATAATCATATTATTTATAGTTCACATTTGACTGTTTTTGTAGAGTTTTACTTTTTGTTTGGGCAATTAGTCACCCATGAACAAACCCTAGCCGATGGGGATAAAACCAGCGTAATTCCTGAGTTGTGAGTACAAATTTGTGGGAAATTAACCTTTCCTTGCATTTTCCGATGTGCTGACTCATGCGAAGCGACCCGGTTGATGGGACAATAAAAACGAGAAATCAAGCTTGTCTGATTTTTTTTCCCGCCCAAAGGAATCTTGAGAAATGTGGAAAAGAATTGTATTTATTTTGCTATTGGTGTTGAGCATCAATCTAAGTAATCCTGGTGTAGCTTCTGCGGCTGGATTCAACAGCTTTGTAGACTCTTATGATGGCTATGAGTTTTTATACCCTAACGGCTGGGTACAAGTTAAAGTTGCCGATGGCCCTGATGTCGTGTTCCACGATTTGATTGAAATATCGGAAAATGTCTCTGTGGTTATTAGCCCTGTACCCGATAACAAAAGCTTGACGGAACTGGGGACACCCACAGAAGTAGGATATAAATTAGGAAAAGCGGCTCTTGCTCCTCCTGATTCTGGTCGTTCGGCGGAATTAGTCAATGCTTTTGAGCGAGAATCTAAGGGGAAAACATACTACATTTTAGAGTATGAAGTGAAACTGCCTAATCTGGAAAATCGGCATAATGTCACTAGTGTTGCTGTCAGCCGTGGTAAGCTGTACACCTTCAATGCTTCAATTCCTGAAAGACGTTGGCGCAGAGTTGAAGGCTTGATGAAAGATGTTGTAAGTTCTTTCTCGGTGTATTAATGGGGAGTGGGGGAATCAGGGGAAAAGTAGTTTCTTCTCCAATACCTAATTCACAATTTCCATTTTTAACAAAAGTCCGATGAAAATACCTCAATTTGTACTTGCTTCAGCTTCTCCAGCGCGCCACCGCTTGCTGCAAAATGTTGGGATTACACCGATAGTTAAGCCTAGTGATTTTGATGAGTCGCAAATTCAAGTCGATGAACCTGCACAGTTAGTACAAATTCTCGCCCAACGCAAAGCGGAAACTGTGGTTCCCCAGTTTGAATCAGCGTTGATTATGGGTTGTGATTCGGTTTTGGCGGTGAATGGTGAGATTTATGGTAAACCAGCCGATTCTACCGAAGCGATCGCTCGTTGGCATTTAATGCAAGGTAAGTTTGGTGACTTGTATACTGGTCATGTGTTAATTGACCTTTGCCAAAACCGCACTTTAGTTAGATGTCAGGTGACAAGAGTATACTTTGCCCAGATGAGCGATCGCACAATTCAAGCCTATGTTGCTACAGGCGAACCCCTCAAGTGTGCGGGTGCTTTCGCCCTTGAGGGTTTTGGTAGTTTGTTTGTGGAAAAAATCGAAGGTTGTCACAGCAATGTCATTGGACTGAGTTTACCCCTGCTGCGGCAGATGCTAGAAGATTTGGAATATGATGTGACTGATTTCTGGCAATAGCTAACTTTTGCGTCAACCAGTAGGTGTTTAAAAAGCAAGGTAGATTTTAACGTCGCAAATGCTTACACTGTATGGTTTTGAACCCTATAAATCTGAGATTGAGGTTGACGCAAATGCACGAAACTATGACTGTGCTTGCTTTTGAGAGATTGGATTAACTGTTGGTATTGACACCCTCATGCCTGAAAGGTTACTCTTGTTTTAGATTGACGCAACCGTACCTTGAAAACCATATAATTACAGGCTTTCAGCCCTGGGCAGTTGAAATCACCCATAATCCCTATTAGGGATTGAAACAATCCATACGCCATGCCCGTAACCTTCGTTATAAGGTTGAAATCACCCATAATCCCTATTAGGGATTGAAACATAACTTAACTAAGGATAGAATCAATGGACTTTCTGTTGAAATCACCCATAATCCCTATTAGGGATTGAAACGGAAAATTTTCTGGGAACATAAAAAAGCAGATTGGTTGAAATCACCCATAATCCCTATTAGGGATTGAAACCTGGTGCTTTCTTAGTTCCTTTTTCACCATACTTTGTTGAAATCACCCATAATCCCTATTAGGGATTGAAACATACTGTATAATACTTAGATTATGACATCTTTCCAGTTGAAATCACCCATAATCCCTATTAGGGATTGAAACAGCATAAAATCAAGTAAATTTCATAAAGATTTGTTGAGTTGAAATCACCCATAATCCCTATTAGGGATTGAAACCTGCCAGCTATTCTTGCTGGTAATGCTTCAGGTTGAAATCACCCATAATCCCTATTAGGGATTGAAACATTCACAGTCAAATCGTCAATTCCCTTGCCTTGTTAGTTGAAATCACCCATAATCCCTATTAGGGATTGAAACGGCTACAGGTAGTATTTCCATCCTGGCATTGAATGTTGAAATCACCCATAATCCCTATTAGGGATTGAAACCAATGAACGGGTATAATTTTGATGCTTTTTTTAAGTTGAAATCACCCATAATCCCTATTAGGGATTGAAACGTAACTCGATTTCGCTTCTTTATAATCAACAACGTTGAAATCACCCATAATCCCTATTAGGGATTGAAACTACATGGAGGAAAGATTATTTGGAGGTATTTCAGGTTGAAATCACCCATAATCCCTATTAGGGATTGAAACGGAATATCTAGCGAATGGTGATTTTCTTGCCATATGTTGAAATCACCCATAATCCCTATTCTCACATCTTGCACCTGTTGTTATAACCCGCCAGGGGTTCAAACCCCTGTCTGATAGCGAAAGTCGTCTAAAGACGACTGGGGAAAGATTTCAGTCCATTTTAATAGACTTTAAGTATTCGCTCGGAAATTGATTTGAATATTAAGGATTGAAAAGCAAAGGTCAAAAGTTTGCGTTATTCTTTGCGCCTTTGCGCCTTTGCGTGAGAAAAAATATTTTCTTATATTACCGCCAAAACAGAAGTGACCAGCAGACGGTAGACTGACTACTAGATAGCATTTGCAAGAAAAAGATGTCAAACACTCCTACCACCTCGCTGAGAGAACAACAACATCCCTTAATTCATCAACTAGCTGATTGTATAGAAGCAGTATGGCATGAACATTTAGAACTATCCCCATACAATTTACCTGCTGAACTGGGGTATGTAGAAGGTAGACTAGAAGGCGAGAAACTGGTCATAGAAAATCGCTGCTATCAAACACCACAATTCCGCAAAATGCACTTAGAACTAGCAAAAGTGGGAAATATGCTAGATATTTTGCATTGTGTGATGTTTCCCCGTCCAGAATATGACATCCCCATGTTTGGTTGTGACTTAGTTGGAGGTAGAGGTCAAATTAGTGCCGCGATCGCAGACCTATCTCCTGTAGACTTAAATCGCACCTTACCAGAATCATATAACACAGAACTCAAAGCACTCAAACAGATCAAGTTCTCCCAACCCCGTGATTTACCCGAATGGGGTCATATATTCTCGGAATTTTGCATCTTTGTGCGTCCTGGTTCCCCAGAAGAAGAGACTATGTTTCTTGCTCGTATCAAAGAAATGTTAGACATTCATTGTACCCAAGCGATCGCCTCCAGTCCAGTTTCACCAGAAAAATCGCTGCAAATTCTAGCTGGACAACGCAACTACTGCACCAAACAGCAACAAAACGACAAAACCCGCCGGGTACTAGAAAAAGCCTTTGGTCAAGACTGGGCAGAAAATTACATGACCACAGTATTATTTGATTTACCAGATTAAAAACTGCTTCCTCCTGAGTCAAAACCCCATCCGCCTCATCTTCCCCATCTCCCCCATCTGTAGGTTCTGTTACGTTTTCCCATAACTGATGAATGTAGAATTCTATTCAACGAGAGTTAAATGGAGTTAGACAACAGCCGCAAGGTCTTAGAGCAAATATTCTAGAGATCAAGGCCTAAATAAACCAAATTGCTAATTGGTTAACCAAAAAGTTAAGGAAACTATAATGTTAGGAAAGCTCTCTTTCATATATATTTGTAGTTGGACGTTAACTAACACCATTTCTTAATGATAGCTGGCGTAAGGTAGCCATCGATGCACCTAATTCCCCTGCATAGGCAGGCTTTGTTTGTGAGCCTGTGGCATTGGTTCTTGTAGGTAAAATAGTGCAGTTACTCACATAGAATTGCTATGAATAAATCAGGAAATTTTGCAGATGAAAAGTTTTTTTGAGACTGTTGGTATGTCCTTAAAAAAACTCAGTAAAAGCGATTTAATTTTGAGAAAACACTTGTGATATTTTCCTCACAAATAGCCGTCCGCGTGATTATATTTACTAAATTCATACCAGGCTGCAATCAGAAATAGTATTTGGGTGAAGCAACTCTCAGTCATACTCATAGCTACTGAAATATTTCTTTAGCAAGCCTCATTGTATAAATCTGTAGAGTTGAGCGTGCATCTTGGCAGTCCAGTTTAGGCAATTACTAGCTTTAAACCACTGTTGTTTGTTTTTGTTGTTATCAGTGTGCTGGTTACTAAAAACTGTTTAACCGAATTTAATGCCAATTTTAACAAAGAGTGCAATGGATACAAACCGAGAAACTGAGATGAAATCTAAAGCCTCTTAATTACGAATTCCGAATTGGTATAACTACCCCTAATTCACTTTTTTACTTCCATAAGCACAATTCAACAAACGGGCAACAACCATGTCAAGGGTGACTGAGAAACCAAGCTCAAGAGAGCTGGTACTTGATCCGGAACAACCTAAGATTTGGTGGGGTATCGCTGTAGCCCTACCAATTGTCATCGCCGCTGGACTACTAACTACTGCTAAAGTTGAGCAACTGAAAAAAATAGGCTTATCTTTACCTACACCACCAATTACCAATAGCATTAGTTCTGTAGGGCGTTTGGAACCAAAAGGAGAAGTTTTGCGACTCTCTGCTCCCGCAGCCGGATTGCAATCTTCGTCACGAATTCAGCAACTTTTCGTGCGTGAAGGTGAGCGAGTTAGAAAAGGTCAAGTGGTAGCAATTTTAGACAACCATGATACCCAACTAGCAGCCGTAGAAGAAGCAAAAGCCAGACTGCAAGAAGCACGGGCTAATTTGGCTCAAGTACAAGTTGCTTCACCTAGAGATATTGAAGCTCAAACAGCAGTCATTGCTCGCTTACAAGCCCAATTAAGCGGAGAAAGGGATGCTCAACAAGCAACGATTGAGCGGATAGCTGCCCAGTTGAGTGGAGAAAACTTGGCTCAACAAGCAGGTGTTGAGCGCCTAGAAGCTGAACTCAAAGGGCAACAAGAAAATTTAAGAGCAACTATTGCCCGCATCCAAGCCGAACAGCGCAATGCTCAAGTTGATGCCGGACGGTATGAGATGTTATACCGAGAAGGTGCTATTTCCCAGCAAGAACGAGATAGAAGGAGACTCAGTGCAGTAACTTCTAATCAGCAAGTTCTAGAAAGCCAAGCTACCTTGCGACAGGTGCAGGGGACTCTACGACAACAACTGGCTGAGGCTAGAGCTAATCAGGTAAAAACTCTCGCAACTTTGCAACAGCAGCTGGTTGAGGCCAGAGTTACTCGTGATCAAACTATCCGGACTTTGCAAAGTCAAATTAATGAAGAACAAGCCAGACTGAATAGAATTCAAGAATTTCGTCCTACTGATATACAGAGAGGACAAGCTCAAGTTAGTAATGCGATCGCTAGCGTTAAAAGGGCAGAAGCTGAACTGAAATTAAGCTATGTTCAAGCACCAATTGCGGGAGAAATATTAGCAGTTCACACCAAATCTGGAGAAACTATCGGTGCAAGTGGCATTGCTGAGATTGGAGAAACCAATCAAATGACCGTAGTTGCTGAAGTCCCTGAAAATACTATTTCTCAAGTGCGTGTAGGTCAAACTGCCACTATCACTAGTGAAAATGGAGCCTTTACTGGGGAATTAAAAGGAACAGTCACTGAAATTGGCAGAAAAATCGGCAAAAAAGATGTCTTAAGTACAGATCCAGTCGCAGATGTAGACGCTAGAGTTGTGGAAGTCAAAATTACCTTGCGTGCAGAAGATAGCCAACGAGTTTCCGGTTTCACTAATGCTAAGGTAATTGCCCAAATTGATAAACAATCAAATTCTGATTGAGCATTCATAGCAGTTGGAACAAGAATTTGACTAATACCAAATTTTAGATTTTGGGTGAAATATTCCCATCCAAAATTTAAAGTTGAATCGCTTTCTTAATTACGAATTATGAATTATGACTCGTAAAATACCCCTGTCGTGGCTACAACTGACGAGAGACAAAAGTCGCCTAGCCGTGGCCTTGGCAGGAATTGCCTTTGCCGATATTCTCATGTTTATGCAAATTGGTTTTCGGGATGCACTCTATTATAGTAACGTTCGCTTACATGGTAGCTTACAAGGTGACATCGTTTTAATTAATCAACAATCTAATGCTTTGTTAGCAATGGAAAGCTTTTCTCAACGAAGGTTGTATCAAGCTTTAGAATTAGATTCAGTAGAATCTGTACATCCCATATATTTGGATTATACAACGTGGAGAAATCCGGAAACAGGTCGTCCTCGAAGTATCCTGATCTTTGGCATGAATCCAGAGACTAATATATTTGACTTGCCGGGTGTTCAGGAAAATTTGGATAAGTTGAAGCTACCTGATGTGGTTTTATTTGACCGTTCTTCTAGAGAAGAATATGGACCAATTGCCGCTGAAGTAGACAAAGGAAATACTGTAACAGCAGAAGTACAAAGAAGAAAAGTTAAAATAGATGGACTATTTACTTTAGGTGCATCTTTTGGAGCAGATGGTAATTTAATTACCAGTGATGTTAATTTTTTGAGGATATTCGCCAACCGTCAACGAGGTTTAATTGATATTGGTCTAATTAGATTAAAGCCCGGACAAAATGCTAATATTGTCGCCCAACAATTGCGGGAACATTTAGCTCAAGATGTCAATGTCCTCACAAAACAAGAATTTATTGATTTTGAGCGCAATTACTGGGCAAGCAGTACAGCTATTGGATTTATCTTCACTTTAGGGACAATCATGGGTTTCATTGTCGGGACTGTGATTGTTTATCAAATCCTTTATACAGAAGTGTCTGATCACTTATCAGAGTATGCGACCTTAAAGGCAATAGGTTATACACAAAAATACTTGTTGACTGTTATACTCCAAGAAGCATTGCTATTAGCTTGCTTAGGATATGTGCCAGGATGGATTGTGGCTATGTTTATGTACTCCAGTGCTAGAGATGCGACGCTACTACCCATCTTCATGAGTTATGAACGGGCAGTAACCGTGTTAGTTTTAACTATAATTATGTGTTTTGTATCCGGCGCGATCGCGGTACGTAAATTAAGTTCTGCTGATCCAGCAGATATCTTTTAAAAGTGATCAATTACGAATTAAATTTGAATTTTAAATGTTAATGGAGAAGTTTGATTTATAATTGTTGAATGACATATAGGACTCCTATTTGATTTTTGAATAAAACTCCGTACACATTATTTCTTTTTCCCCACTCCCCACTCCCCACTCCCCACTCCCTACCTACGCAAATAAATTTAGATATCAAACCCGATTCCTATATCTTGATTATTTACAGGCACTTAAATTCCGTCTCGGAACTATTAACACCTAATTACCCACTTGAATATGAGACAAGAACCTGTAATTGCCATAAAACATCTCAACCACTACTATGGCAAAGGCGCACTAAAAAAACAAATTTTATTTGACATTAATCTAGAGGTTTATCCTGGAGAAATTGTCATTATGACTGGGCCGTCAGGTTCAGGTAAAACAACATTACTGAGCTTAATTGGTGGGTTGCGGTCTGCACAAGAGGGAAGTTTAAAGTTTTTAGGTATAGAAATGCTTGGCGCTAGTCAGAATAAACTAGTGCAAATTCGGCGTAATATTGGTTATATTTTTCAAGCTCACAATTTATTGGGTTTCTTAAGTGCCACCCAAAATGTGCAGATGGCGGTGGAATTAAATAACGATATCACTGCAAATCAAGCAATTGCTAAGTCACAAGCTATGCTGGGGGCGGTTGGTTTACAGGATAAAGTTACTTACTACCCAGAAAGCCTTTCTGGTGGACAAAAACAAAGAATCGCCATCGCCCGCGCCCTAGTAAATAGTCCTCCACTGGTACTAGCAGATGAACCAACGGCAGCTTTGGACAAACAATCAGGACGCGATGTTGTGGAAATTATGCAAGGTCTCGCTAAAGAACAAGGAACTTCTATCTTGCTAGTGACTCACGATAACCGCATCTTGGACATAGCCGACCGCATCGTTGAAATGGAAGATGGTCTGTTAACCCGTGATTCCCAAAGTGTAATTATCGGTGAACAACCTTAATTCATAATTCATAACTAATAACTATATAGCAGCACCCTGAAGTCCAAACGATTATCTAGTAGAACCGGATCTTTTAGATCCATAATTCTTCTGCTGTACAGCTATATTTGGTTGGCGATTCGTGCGGAAAGTTACATTCACCCCTTCATTCGATTGTTCAAGCACCAGTAGGGGTGTAGGTTTAGCCTTTTGATCCCAATGCATATGGGCAATCCGTCCTTGAATTGTCGGTTGCCAAGTATCTTCACCTTCAACGGGCTGAAGATAAGTTTCCAGACAGTCAATAATTTGGCTAATAGTGGCAGAAGTCGCTTGTGTTGGTAACTTGATTAACCGAATTTGAATGCGAAACAGGACTCGTTTAGCCACGTTTGCACCAGCGCCAGTTTCATATTCCACATCAAAGATTTCATCTATTTGCCTTCCAGTGCTACTAGCAATGCCGATAATTCCTTGGTTGGCCTGATGTGGACGCAGTGCTTGAGAAATTTTATCCTTGATTTGGATTTTAATTTGATTCAAGATTGCAAAGTGAAACACTTCTTCAGACATCCGCATTCGCAGATAATCTAAGTTAAAATCCCGTGAATTCACTAAGTCGGGATTCGTTTCCATTTTGCGAATAGTTTCCAGGGCTAGTTTAAACTTTTTTTCTAGTTCTCGCGACCGGATTTTTTCAAAGTTGACTTTTTTCTCTAACTTATCTATCTGAAGTTTGCCATACATGGTCAAAGCAACCAGCGCTAACGCCAGTCCAGCAGAGGTCATAACTGAAAATGCTGGTAGTTGGGTTTGACTTGCTAGTATTTGTTGGGAGATGTTTGTCGTCTTTGTCACAGGAGATTGGGCAATCAACGTTGAAGTTATCATGGTTGGTAGTTATAAGACAAGAATTGCTTGACTGATTATTTTAGGATTCCCAAATCCTGAATCCTAATCTAGCTGTATGATTGTTATTTTTTACAGCTGGTCTTAAATTGTATATGTACAGTCACCCAAATTTTCCGGTTGAACATCCACTTCCTTTGAAACAACTTTCTGCGGCTTCATTCCGGAATATTCGCCTCATTGCCACAGATATGGATGGTACGCTGACGAAAGAAGGCAAATTTTCAGCGACATTGCTGCAAGCTTTAGAAGATTTTGCAGCTGCTGGGATTAAAGTATTAATTGTCACTGGACGTTCGGCTGGGTGGATGAGTGGATTGAGTCACTTAATGCCTGTCGTTGGTGCGATCGCTGAAAACGGTGGTCTGTTCTATCCATCTGGGCATGATCAACCAGTAACTTTAACACCCATTTCTGACCTAGAAGCTCATCGCCAGAGTTTAGGTGAGGCTTTTGAGGAATTAAAACTTAAATTTCCCCAAATTCAGGAATCAGCCGACAATCGTTTTCGGATCACCGATTGGACATTTGATGTAGCGGCTTTGAGTCCAAGTGAATTACAAATATTGAGTAATCTTTGTCAAAAAATGAATTGGGGATTTACTTATAGTAATGTGCAGTGTCATATTAAACCCCAAGGGCAAGATAAGGCTGTAGGATTATTGCAAGTTTTGCGAGAATACTTTCCTGAATTTTCACCAGCCCAAGTGCTTACCGTTGGTGATAGTCCCAATGATGAAAGTTTATTTAATCAAGATCATTTTTCTATTTCTGTCGGTGTAGCGAATGTCCTGAAATATGCCAATCAGTTGCAACATCAACCTACTTACATAACTACGGCTGCTGAAGGGAAAGGATTTTGTGAGTTATGTAATTATATTTTACAAAGTGGGGAAATACAGCACAACATTCACTTCTAATATTCGCCATCCTTCAGTTGTGGTAAACGTCCCTGGTCTGAGTGAAGGAATTCATTTCTACCTTTTGTAGGGTTAATCTCTGAGGGTGAATTGGTTACTTTTTTAAGGTAAATGCTAACTAAGGAATGTGGATTTAATCAAACACAGACCCTCACCTTATATCATGTCCTTTTAATTAGTTACGATTACCACAATCATGTCACCCCACCCCCAACCCCTCCCCGCAAGCGAGGAGGGGAGTAAAGCAAAAGTTTGGCAGGTTTTCGCGTTTCGTAAGTATTCAACCGGACTTGATATTAAGCACTCTCCTTGTTTTCGCGTAGCGTCTCCCTTTGTGAGAAATCCGGGTTTAAGGAAAGTCAAAGGTGAGGTCAAAATCCAGATTTGGATTTTCTTGAATTCATGTTCCTTCAGCAATACTGGAGTACGCAACCATTGGAGATTGTATGACTTTTACTACTAATGAGAGAACCAGAACATCTGTAGAAGAATTTCGACGTTTCAGTGTTGATGCCCAGTTAGCCTTGCTATGGTACGGCTATCTAGATATCAAGGACAATTTGATTCCTACCAATCAACCATCTGTACAAGAAACTGCGGCGGCCTTAGTTGATCAAATTCAATCCATGCCTCAGAAACAACAACTGCAAGCACAACGTGACATTGTTAGTTGTGCCAGTACTGAGATTAGCCGTAGTTATAAGGCTTTAAGTTCTAGCGCTCAGTTAGATGTATGGCTGAGACTAGCAGAAGGAATGGAAAATGGGACTATTATTCCAGTCCCTTCTGACTATCAATTGCCATCTGAAACTGACAGCTTTGTCAATAGAGTTAAAGATTGGGATTTTGAGCAGAGGGTTGACTTTTTGCGTAGTGTAGTATTTGAGATGGGCGCTCATTAAAACAATTTAAAAAACGTCCCCAGTCCCGTACCCAATCCCCAATCAACTGTCACTTATCCCCTAATTGACGTTGTAATTGCTTGAAGGATTGATACATTTCCGGGAGACGATGATATATAGCAGACACCTTGAGATATAGTTTGTGAGGCACTGCTGGCATCCCGGAGACAATTTCTCCTGGTGCAACATCATGATGAATTCCGGCTTGAGCAGATGCGATCGCACCATCACCAATTTTTACTTGATTGGCAATCCCTGACTGTCCCGCCAAGATGACGCGATTCCCCACTTTCACGCCTCCAGCTAGTCCCGCCTGCCCCGCGATCGCACAACCGGCACCTATTTGGCAACCGTGTCCTATTTGCACTAAGTTGTCAATCACTGTATTGCAACCTACGCGTGTTTCTCCCACGGCTGGGCGGTCAATGGCACTGTTGGAGCCAACTTCTACATGATCTTCTATAACAGTACAGCCAGATTGTTCCATTTTCACCCAACCAGTGCGGGTCGGCACAAAACCAAAACCTTCTGCACCTATTACAGTCCCACTGTGAATTACGCAATCGGTACCGATGCGGGTACGTTCATGGATTGTACAGTTAGCGTGTAAGGTGGTGCGATCGCCTATCTTAGCATCGGGATAAATGACTACATTGGGATGAATAATTGCACCATTGCCAATTTCTACACCTTGCTGAATCACCGCATGGGGGCCAATGTAAACATCCTCACCAACTTTTGCTGTGGGATGAATTACCGCAGTGGGATGAATTTCTGGGCTGGGGCGATAGGGTTGGTAAAAAAGTGCGATCGCTTGGGCAAACAACAATCGCGGATCTGGGGTAGCTATCCAAGCTATACCGCGTTCTTTTGCTTGTGATTGCAATCTTTCATCTTGGGGCAGAATTAAAGCACTAGCGTTTGTCTGGTTAACCAGAGATGCAAATTTTGCCCCTTCTACATAACTAAGATGACCAAGTACAGCTTCATCTAAAGCAGCTAAACCTGTAATTTCTGGGTCTTGGTCTTGGCTAGTGCCGAGGCTATTATCTGCGGCAGCTTCGGCAAGATTAACGATAATTTCGCTGAATTTCATTTTTAGGTATGTTCAAGTCTAAAAAGATTGAAGCATATAGAAGGACATTTCTGTGCAAGGATACTTCAGCTAAAACTCATCTTACCTCACAGAGGCAAATTTTTTGCATATCTTCTGGTGATTTTCAGTCGCTAGTTCCCATTGAGTTACCAGCTAAATATGAAGTAGTCCAAGCACTTTGGAAGTTAAAACCACCGGTAATGCCATCAATATCCAAAATTTCTCCGGCAAAGTAGAGACCAGGAATTAATTTACTTTCCATAGTCTTAAAGTTGACTTCTTTGAGATTGACACCGCCACAGGTGACAAATTCTTCTTTAAAAACTCCCTTCCCTTGGATTAAGTATTCTCCCTGAGTCAGTTCTTGGACTAGCTGATTTAATTGTTTTTTGGGTAATTCTGCCCAACGGTCTTCTGTGGTAATACCTGCACGGTCTACAATGTATTGCCAGAGGCGATGGGGTAGGTCAACGCCACGATGTAAGGCGATCGCTTTTTGTCCCCATTCTGCCTTAACTGCTAAGACTTTTTGCCGTACTTCTTCTTGGTTGAAATCAGGCAACCAATTGAGCAATAATGTCGCTTGATAACGGTTGTCGTGGAGAAATCTCGCCCCCCAAGCGGAAAGTTTGAGGACAGCGGGGCCACTCATCCCCCAGTGGGTAATTAACAATGGCCCAGTTTGTTCTAGTGGGTGTTTTCCTGTACCAGCTAACCGTAACTGCACAGGGTTTACACTCACCCCAGCCAATGATCTCAGTTTGGGGTCGGGAATATTAAAGGTAAATAAAGAAGGTACTGGGGGTTCAATGTGATGACCAAACTCTCTGGCAATTTTATAACCCACAGGGTTGCTTCCTGTTGCCAATAGTAGGCGATCGCACTTTTTCGTTTCTCCCGATTTCAACAGAATTTCAAATCCTGCTGTTTGGTTAAGTTGTTTAACAGCAACTACTGGTGTTCCCAGGCGTAATTCTACCCCAAATTTGGCTGTAGCTTTGATTAGACATTCCACAATGGTTTCGGAATTATCTGTAATGGGAAACATCCGGCCATCGGCTTCTGTTTTCAGATGTACGCCGTGGTCTCTAAACCAATCGACTGTATCTTGAGCTTGAAAGCGGCTGAAAGCACCCCGCAAAGCTCTTCCACCTCTGGGATAATTTTGGACTAACCTTTCTGGTTCAAAGCAAGCATGAGTGACATTACAGCGTCCACCGCCGGAAATCAGGACTTTCGCCAGTGGTTGACGACTAGCTTCGAGTAACGTGACTTGGGCGTGAGGATTGGCTTTAGCACAAGCGATCGCACCGAAAAATCCGGCCGCCCCACCCCCAACAACTACAATGTTTAACGGCAGCAGTTTATTATTCAAGGACAAAAACGTTTCTATATATAGCACCTACTACTAGGCTAGTACAGCACGGTGTAAATAGGTATACGATTTGATATCTTCAAACAGCCTGTTTGATCAGCTTTTTGACTTTTGACTTTTGACTTTTAACTTCCGCCCTGCGGTACTAGCGGTTCAAATAAATCTTTTGTCACACCGCAAACTGGACACACCCAATCCTCTGGGATATCTTCAAAGGGTGTTCCTGGGGCTATACCGCTATCAGGATCACCGATTTCGGGGTCATATTCGTAGCCGCAAACAGAACATACATATTTTTCCATAGTTTTTACCTCTTTGGTTGCAGAAGTATATGGAGACTACAAGCGCCACCAGGTTCTCTGGACATAGCTAATAATTCCTATGGCGATCGCCCCTAGTAACAATAGCCCAATTACTCCACCTGGAATAAATGTCAAAATACCAAAACCTCTAAGCACCCAAATGGCTAGTCCCACGCCGAGAAGAACGCCAAAAATTTGGTTTAATGTCCGATTTAAGGAAGATTGATTCACTTAATTTCCCTGATTCAATGCAACTTGCATCTGAGATCCTAATCCTATTTGTGCCATTCTAGCTGCTGCCAATTAGATTTGCCTCTAGAAGTAGTGTTATTTTACAAGTCACTAAGTTATATTTTTAATAAAAAGTTATAAAAAGTACAGTTTTTACAGTATGATTCCGGAATAATATCCTGAAAATGATTGGTTGGGGTAGCATAACACTGAAACTAAAATTTATGGGGTTGGACTCAATCCTATATAATAGTTCGCAGTTTTCGCGCTGACAGGTGGAGAAGTTGAGGAGTAACGGAAATTAATATGTCTGCGTTTCATATATCAGACTCGATTATTAGAGGTTTGAATATGCCTTGGATTCAAGAAAAGCAATCGTCGCTGATGCAGGGTGAAATTTTGTTGCAAACGCAATCGCATACAGCCTGGGGTGGATCTGTGACCGCCTGTATGTATTTACCTCTATTGCGATCGCAGGTATGGCAGCAATTAACTGATTATCCTCGTTGGGTACAGTACTTTCCTGATATCACCAGAAGCGAAGTTTTATCCCAAGGTGAAGTTAAACGACTGTATCAAGTAGCAGAAAAAACTTTTTTATTTTTGACGACGCAAGTCGAAATTTATCTTGATGTCGTAGAATTGCTAGGGCAACAGATTCAATTCCGGATGCAAAAAGGGACTTTTGTGGACTTTACAGCCATGTTAGATTTGACAGATTTAGGTAATGGCACTTTGTTAGCATATCAAGTCAAAGCTACACCGAATATCCCCATCCCTTCAATGTTCATTCAACAAGCCATGAATTTTGAATTGCCTGCCAATATGCGTAAAATGCGACAAGTTTTATGTAAGGTAAAATAAAGGCCATACTATAGGCAAAAACAATATCCAGCATCCCCACCCCCAAACCCTCCCCGCAAGCGAGGAGGGTAGATCAGAAATAATTGAGTGTTAGCTAAACACCTCTACAGGTAAACGACTGAAGGAAAGCCGCTCATTCTGGACATCAACAAAAATGGTGTCGCCGTCCTTGAAGTCACCACGCAAGATAGATTTGGCAATTTGAGTTTCTAATTCTCTCTGAA
>REBL01000224.1 GCA_007692755.1 Nodularia sp. (in: cyanobacteria)
GTGTAGAACAGGTAACAATTTTTAAACCAGGAACCGCTTGAAAGTAAGCTTCTAAACGTTGAGAATGTTCTGCGCCTAGCTGTCTACCGACACCGCCAGGGCCGCGAATCACCATCGGGATTTTAAAATTACCGCCAGAGGTATAGCGTAGCATTCCGGCGTTGTTGGATATTTGGTTAAAGGCTAGGAGCAAAAAGCCCATATTCATGCCTTCAATGATCGGTCGTAACCCAGTCATGGCTGCGCCTACCGCCATTCCAGTAAAACTGTTTTCGGCAATGGGGGTATCGAGAATTCGCAGCTCGCCATACTTTTTGTATAGGTCTTTAGTCACTTTGTAGGAACCACCGTAATGTCCTACGTCTTCACCCATAACAAATACAGTCGCATCACGCGCCATTTCTTCATCAATGGCTTCTCGCAGAGCGTTAAAAAATAGTGTTTCTGCCATTTAGACCTTATAGTAAAACTATTGTTTTAGAATCTTATCGTGCCACCGTAGCAAATATCGTTAGCGATCGCACTAGATCAGAGATTGGTTTTTGCCAGAAATTACTCTGGGCAAGAATACGCGAATTTTAAAAGAATTATCCCTTGTTCTGGCGGTTTTCCCAAGCCAGAAACAACCGCAATATTTTTTCTTAAGGTCGATGACTATCAGGAACTGGTATAAAGTCCTAGAATAATTTAGCCATCATCAAGGTGAGTGTAGCCAATTTTTTGGTTGTTCCAATCTACCAAAGCTCTAGTTTTGCGAATATTTTCTAACTAACTTGATTTTATACAGCTAAGTCATCAGAGACTTTCAAATTAAAAAACAACCAAAAAGTTAAAGAAATAAACCGCTCTCTTCTTCATTTCTCAGTGTTCTCAGTGTCTCTGTGGTTAGCTTATTTGTTATTCACATCCCGTAACCGCGAAGTTTCCAAACGATTCATCCATTTTTGTAAATACACTTGATTAGCAGTTTGTTCAGATGCATCTTGAGTATCGATAGGATGAGGCATTAATCCCAAAATTGTGGCCGTAGTCACACAAAACATGGATTTTTGGAAGCTGATACAAATTTGAACTCGCAAATCATCTTCACCCCGAAGACTGCGACGATAAATTTGGTGTAAATAGTCAGGAATATAATGACGCATATCCTGCATCAGCAAAGTGGGAGGAATACCAGCACCACCTATAGGCAAAGGATCAGCATATAGTGCGCCATATTGAAATCGAGCTTGATCTAGGGGAATTTGATATGCTTGGGCATTGTAAGAGACTGTGCCATGAAAAGGAGTTCCCCGAAAAAATACCGCTTCTACATAAGGGATGGCTGTATCTGCGAGGAAAGTTAAACCCGCAGATTTGGGAATGATTTCATAGACTTGATCTTTAATTTTGACAGCGTAGGTAATAGGCTTTACCGCATCTGCTACCAATGCCTGTTTAATATGGTCTACAACTTCAGGGATAGTTTGAATTTCGCCTCGGTCGTAGCGGTCTGATAAATCCAGGAACATATCAGCCATTACCCGCCAAAATTGACCCAAACCAGTGTAGTAAGCAGAGACACGCAGCATTTCCGTTAAAAAGTCAGGAAATAGTTGATTTACTCCCATCATGATGGGATTATTTTTAAATTTTGCTTGAATAACTGCTTGCGCTCTTTCTTGAAATTCTGGTGTATCTAAATATTGATCTAGTCCTCCACCACCATGCCACATCATGGCTTTCATGCAGTATTCGGCATATTCAAAGTTAATTCTGTCATGCCATAAATGGCGCATTAATTTGGGAAAGGATATCTCGCCATTAAAATACTTAAAAAACGGGAAAAATATCAGAAATTGGTGTTCGGCAATATAAATAAGGTTGTTTGAATAGGCATCTAAAACTACTCCATAGCTTTTGAGTATGCCAACTACTTCCATGACGTTATCTGGACTATCAGGAAGTAATGCCCCTCCTTTTTGTAGGCGTTCAATATATTCAGCTAAAGGATGATTAGCAGGTTTTTTGCTTTTTGTTGCCATTACCAGTTCTCCACAATTTACAGGTGTTAGGGATGAGGTATTCGGTATTCGGTATTAGGAACACTCTTCCCCAGTCCCTAGTCCCTAGTCCCGATATTAAGTTTTACTTTTTGCTGGTTCTAAAGACACTGCTACTACATTTTGGGTATTCACCATTGCTGTGATTGTCGGTTCAGTCCAGCGCACTAACCAAGCAGGTTGAATGCCGAAAATGACAATTAATACTGCTAGGATGACGGCAGGTATGCGATCGCTCCAAAATACCCGCGGTAAGTTGGTGACTTGTGCAGATAATCGCCCAAAGAAGGCACGATCCATCAGAATTAAGAAGTAAACCGCAGTTAAGCCTGTACCAATTATAGATATCAGGGTCTGCACGGGAAAAACCGCATAACTACCCCGAAAAACGATGAATTCGGAAATAAAGCCCACCAAACCCGGTACACCAGCGCTGGCCATGACTCCTAAAATCATTAAACTACCAATTACGGGCAAACCCCGTTCTGGGTTCAGTAGTCCTTTAATCACATCTAAGTCGCGGCTACCAGCTTTTTTGTAAACCACCCCCACTAGCAAAAACAGTAGTGCCGAAATCAAACCGTGGCTAATCATTTGCATGACAGCGCCCAAGGTGCTTAAAGGTGTAGCCGCCGCCGCCGCTAGCAGTACGTAGCCCATATGTCCAATTGAACTGTAGGCTACCATTTTTTTCATATCTGTTTGCGCGATCGCACAGGATGAGCCAAATAGTACACTGACTACAGCCCAAGTCGCCAACCAAGGAGCTAAATAAGTCCAAGCTTCTGGTAACAAGTTCATCCCAAAGCGCAGTAAGCCATAGGTTCCTAACTTCAATAACACTCCCGCCAACAATACAGAAATGGGTGTAGAAGCTTCAACGTGGGCATCTGGTAACCAGGTATGAAAGGGAACCAAGGGAATTTTTATCCCAAAACCAACGAGAATTCCCCCTAGCAGTAATAGCTGTGTTGTCAAAGACAAAGTTGAGGTATCCAAACTTGCGAGTGCAAAGCTAGAAGAACCACTCAGCCACACCATACCCAGGAAACTTGCCAAAATTAAGATGCCGGAAACAGCCGTATAAATCAGAAACTTTGTGGCTGCATAACCGCGTCTTTCACCGCCCCAAATGGCAATCAACAGATATAGAGGTATTAGTTCCAGTTCATAAAACAGGAAAAATAATAGTAAATCTTGTGCCAAAAATGCTCCTGTCACTCCAGCACATAACAGCAGGATTAAGGAGTAATAAAATCTCGGACGTTGAAGGGATGCATCGCTGCTGTAAATGGCAATACAAGTTAACAGTCCATTTAAAACCAGCAATGGCAAAGATAAACCATCTATGCCTAAATTATATGTCAAGCCCAAAGATTCTATCCAGGGGATAAACTCAACAAACTGTTGATTGACTTCCGCCACATTGAATTTTATGGCTAGTAAAACTGTCCACAAAAGAATGATAATAGCGACGAGCAAAGCCACTCTGCGAGAAAGTTTCCCACTCATTTGGGCAGGCCAAAAACCGATTAAAGCTGCACCAAATAACGGCAGTAAAATTAATGCACTCAGCATAGTCAGAACTAGGTAAGAGGAGACAAGAAAAAATATTGTAGAGACGCGATTCATCGCGTCTTAGATTATTCGATTCATCGCGTCTGAGATTCATCTTTTAAAAGGGTAATTTATCTAGTAGACCTAATGACCAGCTAATGAAAAAACCCAGGACGCTGATCACTACGAGGATGGTCAACACATACCCCTGAGATTGACCAGAAATACTGTACTTTAAACCTTGTCCACCGAGAATTGTGGCAAATCCTACCAAGTTTACAAAACCATCAACGAGATAGCGATCGCTCCAAGAGGAAAACTTCGATAGCAGGGCAACTGCATTGACTATCGTCAGCTTATAAATTCTATCAATGTAAAAATCATAACCCAATAAGTCCTGCATAATTCTCCAGATCAGGATTCTGGATCGTGACCATGCTTTATGCAGATACAGTGTAGACCCTATACCTACCCCGACCAAAGTAGAAGAAAGCAAAACTAATAAGATGTACCAATCCAGACCTTCCCAATTGGGCAGCAGAAACCATTGCTGTAACATCAGAGGTAACAGTAAAGTCACTACAGTCAGTGAAACCATTGGTAATGACATCTGCCAGCCAACTTCCGGGGAACGGCGGGTTTTCTGTTGTGGTTCACCCCAAAAGATTAATCTGAATACTCGCGTCAAGTTCAAGGCTGTCAAGCCGTTGACTAATACTAAGACAGCAATTACCCAAGGGCTAGCATGAACTAAGCCATCAGCCCATGCCAGCATTGCCCAGAAGCTGCCCAGTGGTAGCAGTGTGACCATGCCCGCCGAACCCACAATAAAGGCTGTGGTGGTGGCTGGCATTCGTGACCATAATCCACCCATTTCTGTTAAATCTTGGGTGCTAGTGGTGTAAATGACTGAACCGGAACTCATGAATAATAGTGCTTTAGCGATCGCATGAGTTAACAGCAACATTAAAGCGACACCACCTTGCTCTAACCCCACTGCCAAAAAGACCAAGCCCATATATGCACTGGTGGAATGCGAGAGCGCGCGCTTAATATCCGTTTGCGCTACCGCTACTAATGAGGCCCCAATTGCCGTCAAAGTTCCTAGCACAACTAAGGTATCTAACGCCACTGGGGATAAAGCTAATATTGGCTGAAGTTTATACAATACATAAGCACCACCACCTACCACCAGGGAATTCCGCATCACTGAAGCCGGGTTAGGCCCTTCCATCGCTTCATCTAACCACAGGTGTAAAGGAAATTGAGCGCATTTACCCGCAGGCCCGGCAATCAATGCCAAACCCAGTAAACTCGATGTCAGTGGACTTAACTCAGCCGTTTGCGCCCATTCATATAAATCAGAAAAATTCAAACTCCCGGCGATGGTCGAAAGTGTCACTACACCCATTAACAGCAGTAAATCTCCCACCCGCTTGGTTAAAAAGGCATCTCGCGCCGCCGTCACCACTAGCGGTTGGGCATACCAGAAACCCACTAATAGGTAAGTAGAAAGGGTGAGGACTTCCAAAAGCATATAGCTCAAAAACAAGGAATCACTGATCGCTAAACCAGACAGCGCCATTTCAAAAAAGCCCACCAGGGCAAAGAAACGTGCCAGCGACCAGTCCTTTTCCATGTATCCCAGAGCATAAACTTGTGCTAACAGACTTAATCCGGTAATTAAAACTGTTGCCCCGATGCTAACTGGTGAAAGTTCCAAGGCAAATGATAAGTTAAAATCCGCAGCTTGGAACCAGTTAATTACCAAAATTTCGGTTTCTTGATCCCAAATGTGCTTAAATACCAACAGGCTATGGGCAAAACCCGCAAGAGTCGTTAACAAGTTGAAATATGCCGCCGGCCTAGGGCCTGTACGTTTAATGATTCCCATTGCCCAGGGCAAGGTTACAAGTGCGCCAATTAAGCTATAAAATGGCACCCACCAACTTGTTGAAAATAGAAACTGATTCATTGAAATTTTCCTTGACGACTCAGCCTTGATTTTTTTTAATATCCTTACAACAATGATTTACTAAAAAAACAGTTATCCCTGCCTAAAATATATAGTTTCTTTAACTATCTCTTGCCTAAATCTTGAATGAGTATTTTTTATTTAGCTTACCTTATTCGGGTTATGTTAAATATAACTTTACATATTTAAAAGCATTTACTCCTACTACATCATTTGTGATTATAAAATTCTATTTCTAATTTCAGCAAATAAATTTATACGATATATTTAAAAAAGTTATATATATTTTAAATATATCGTTGTTGACCCGCTCAAATCGGTCAAACTTAGAGATAGCACAATATACAGCCATCAATTGCCCCTTGCCGGAGTTGATTGCTATATCTATGAATGTCATTTTGTCAATGTAATAAAAAAATTATAAAGCATAGGCGGTTGCTCTAGGAATTGAGCAACTTCGATGGAGCAGAACCAGGTATAAATATTTGTTAAGTTTTTTAAAACTATTTTATCATAAACTATTATACTAATTTATATTGCCAGGAAGACCAAGCTTTCCTATGCTTAATATTAGAAGTGTTTTTATGGCTCAAGATGAGCTTTACCGTTAAACATTTCACAACACAGTACTGATCGAATTCAAAATTTAGGAGTTCTGCGATGCCAATTGCAGTGGGAATGATTGAGACTAAAGGCTTTCCAGCAGTAGTAGAAGCGGCTGATGCGATGGTGAAGGCCGCTCGTGTTACGTTAGTAGGATATGAAAAAATTGGTAGCGCTAGGGTAACCGTGATTGTGCGGGGAGATGTATCTGAAGTGCAAGCTTCGGTTTCTGCCGGCGTTGAAGCGGCCAGAAGAGTTAATGGTGGTGAAGTATTATCAACTCACATCATTGCCCGTCCCCACGAAAACCTAGAATACGTCCTGCCGATCCGGTATACGGAAGCTGTAGAACAGTTCCGAACTTAAAAGCAGATTAAACAAACAAAGTAATTAATTAAAATGGTTGCTTTCACGAGCGCCACTTTTTTCAAAGACTAAAAACTTTAATTCAGGATTACAACTAATGTCAATCGCAGTAGGAATGGTAGAAACGCTGGGCTTTCCGGCAGTAGTAGAAGCTGCTGATGCGATGGTGAAAGCCGCTCGTGTTACTTTGGTGGGCTACGAAAAAATCGGTAGCGGTCGAGTTACAGTCATCGTTCGCGGTGACGTTTCTGAAGTGCAAGCTTCCGTAGGTGCTGGAGTCGAATCAGTCAAGCGAGTTCACGGTGGAGAAGTATTATCTACCCACATTATTGCTCGTCCCCATGAAAACTTGGAATACGTCCTTCCAATTCGTTATACCGAAGATGTAGAACAATTCCGGGAAAATGTTAACGCGATTCGTCCTTTTGGTAGAAGACCGTAATCTGTAATGCAAATTGCCAAAGTTCGTGGCACAGTAGTCGGCACACAAAAAGATCCAAGTCTTCGAGGTGTCAAACTACTGTTGTTGCAATTAGTCGATGAAGAAGGAAATCTCCTGCCCAGCTACGAGGTAGCAGCAGATACCGTAGGTGCAGGAGCAGATGAGTGGGTACTTGTCACTCGTGGCAGTGCCGCTCGTCAAATTCTCGGTAACGAACAGCGTCCTTTGGATGCAGCAGTAGTGGCGATTATTGATACCATTCATTTGGAAAATCGCCTTATGTACAGCAAAAAAGAGCAGTATCGATAATCAGTGAACAGTAAACAGTGAGCAGCAAAGAGACTGATAACTGATACCTGATAACTGACAAAAAGCTTAATTCAGGAGGAATCTCGCAATGGTAGTCCGCAGCACGGCGGCACCCCCAACCCCGTGGTCGAGGAATTTAGCCGAGCCAACAATCCATGAAACCACATTTGTACATCCGGTCTCCAACATTATTGGAGATGTGCGGATAGGCGCAAATGTCATCGTCGCTCCGGGGACTTCGATTAGAGCGGATGAAGGTACACCTTTTTCTATTGGTGAAAATACTAATATTCAAGATGGTGTAGTAATTCATGGATTGGATCAAGGCCGAGTAATTGGTGATGACCAAAATCAATACTCAGTCTGGATAGGGAAAAATGTCTCTATTACCCACATGGCACTGATTCATGGGCCGGCTTATGTAGGAGATGATGCCTTTATTGGTTTTCGTTCCACGGTATTTAACGCCAGAGTTGGTGCAGGCTGCGTGATCATGATGCACGCCTTAATTAAAGATGTAGAAATTCCTCCAGGTAAATATGTACCTTCGGGTTCAATCATTATTACCCAGCATCAAGCTGACCGTTTGCCTAATGCCGAAGTTGCGGATCAGCAGTTCGCTCATCATGTGGTTGGGATAAATCAGTTATTAAGAACTGGTTATCAATGTGCTGCGGATAGCAAATGTATTGCACCCATTCGGGATGAGATTGCTAAATCTTATACAAATACTGGTATTACTGTTTTAGAGTTAGAAAGGAGTAGTGAAGTGTCGAGCAATAGCTTGAGTGCGGAAATCATAGAACAAGTACGATATCTTTTAAACCAAGGATATAAAATTGGTACTGAACACGTAGACGAAAGACGTTTCCGGACTGGTTGTTGGCAAAGTTGCCAGCCCATTCAACCTGGCTCAATGAATGAAGCGATCGCAACTCTAGAAGGTTGTTTGAGAGATCATAGCGGCGAATATGTCCGCTTGTTTGGCATTGATAGTGGTAGACGGCGCGTGTTAGAAACCATTATTCAACGCCCTGATGGTGTAGTTAGTGCGATTAAATCTAGCGGTTTTAAACCATCTGCTAGTAATGGCAATGGCAATGGAAATGGTCGGTACAGTAGTAATGGCAATGGTCACGCTGCCAATAGTGGCTCATTCGGTAGCGAAATCATAGATCAAATTGGTAATTTGCTATCAAATGGGTATAAAATTGGTACAGAACACGTAGATGAGCGACGTTTCCGGACTGGTTCTTGGAACAGCTGTAAGCCCATCGAATCAACTTCCATAAATGATGTAATTGCTGCTTTAGAAGAGTGTATAGAAGGCCATCAAGGTGAATATGTGCGCTTGATCGGCATTGATGCCAAAGCTAAACGGCGGGTTTTAGAAAGCATTATCCAAAGGCCAAACGGTCAAGTTGCCTCATTTGATACCAAAAAATCCTTGAGCAAAGCCAGTTCTGGTGGTGGTACAGCTACAGCCACAGCTACCAGTACCAAATTGAGTTCTGAAGTGGTAGACCAAATCAGGCAAATTTTAGCTGGTGGATATAAAGTCAGTGCCGAACACGTAGACCAAAGACGCTTCCGGACAGGTTCTTGGGCTAGCTGTGGTCAAATTGACACCAAATCCGATAGAGAAGCGATCGCGGCTTTAGAAGGATACCTGGCTGAATATCCAGGGGAATATGTGCGTTTGATTGGTATTGACACCAAAGCCAAACGCCGCATACTAGAGACAATTATCCAACGTCCTTAAATAGAGGGGAATAGGGAGTAGGAAAAAGAGGCTTGTCCTGAGCGCAGTCGTAAAGCCTACGGCATAGCTGCGCTTAGTGCGTAGCATCCCGAAGGGTAGGGGAGCAGGGGTGAGTTAGAAATAGTTTACACTCCCGGTTGCTTCACAACCGTTGCCCTTCAGCCTCCTCTCCCCCTGCAACCTGCCCCCTGCCCCTCTGCCTCTTCCCAGTCCCCACTCATATTTCTCCGGCTTCCGAGGTGAAAATTTCCATGTCTGTGCCGCCACTGCACCTCAGCAACAACTTTGACTCTTACACGAGTGGCGAGGTGATTATTCATCCCAGCGCAGTACTTGCACCTGGAGTGATACTTCAAGCGGCTGTAAACAGCAAGATGATCATCGGCCCAGGGGTTTGTATTGGTATGGGGTCAATTCTCCAAGTTAGCGAAGGAACCCTAGAGGTAGAAGCAGGAGCAAACTTGGGAGCCGGTTTTTTGATGGTTGGCAGCGGCAAAATTGGCGCAAATGCTTGTATTGGTTCAGCGACCACAGTTTTTAACTGTTCTATTGAGCCGGGAAAAGTCGTTCCTCCAGGTTCAATTTTGGGAGACACGAGTCGGCAAATTGAGGATACACAACAACTGGAATCCTCTCCTCATAATGGTGCTAATAGCAGTACCGAAGAACAGCCAGAAGCAGAAAAAAGTTTAGACGCAGAAGAGGAAAAAGTCATGTCCTCAACTACAATCTCAGCAAAAGCTTACTGGAAATTTAAACACCAATCGACTCCCTCTTCTGGGTCTTCGCCGACATCGGAAAGCCAGCCTGCACCCGTAGAACCTGCACCTGTAGAACAAAACGCCAACCCGAATAAATCTAGCCTCCAGGAACAAAAATCTAGTAAATTGCCTAATAGTATCGGAAATCATATTTATGGGCAAGGAAGTATCAATAGGTTATTAGTTACATTATTTCCCCATAGGCAAACCTTAAATGACCCCATCTCTGACGACAAACCTGAGTAAGTGTTAATTGTAAGTTGTCAGTTTCGTGAGCAACTTGGAAAATTCGCATGGAAACATCAAATCAACACTCTCTTAGCACAATTCAGAAATCCCGCCGGCGAGATAGTCTGAAAAATACTGCTTTAGGTTTAGTCTCTACCAGTAGCTTTCCTGCCATAGTGGGAACAGCAGATATGATGCTGAAATCGGCTGGTGTTCACTTAGTGGGGTATGAAAAAATTGGTAGTGGACAATGTACAGCCATTGTCAGGGGTGGAATTGCCGATGTGCGTCTAGCGGTAGAAGCTGGTGTTCAAACTGCGGAACAGTTTGGTCAATTGGTTTCTAGTTTGGTCATTCCTCGTCCTTACCCTAATCTGGAGATAGTACTGCCTATCACTAGCCGCCTGAGTAAATTGATGGAGGAAGGTAATCAAAGCAGTTTAAGTAACTTAGCCATTGGTTTAGTGGAAACACGGGGTTTTCCGGCAATGGTAGGTGCTTGTGATGCCATGCTGAAATCCGCTGATGTTCATTTAGCAGCTTATGAAAAAATTGGTGCGGGTTTGTGTACAGCAATCATTCGTGGCACGGTGGCTAATGTTGCCGTGGCAGTAGAAGCAGGAATGTTTGAAGCAGAACGCATTGGGGAATTGAACGCTGTGATGGTGATTCCTCGACCATTGGATGAAATGGAAAATACCTTGCCTTTAGCAAGTTGCTGGATTGAACATCGAGAACCATTGAATATGCCTGTAGATGTGGAAGAACAGGTGGCTGAAATAGAAGTGTTACAGTTACCTGATTTATCCCAAATCCCAGCAAAGTTTACCGAAGAAGTGAACGAAGAAATATGGAAAGATGAATGATGAATTAGAAAGGATTTTCATTTAACTTTCAGCATTCAACATTCATCTCCGGTTGGAAGGCATCTTACGCTTTGCTTGTTGTTTTGATATTAACTTGTGTTTACCATAAATAAAACAACTTTCTTTTAATAACGTTGATAGAGTTTTATCTATACTACAATTCAGAACTTCGTATGAGTGATTCGGTATCATTGGCAAGTGTTCAGTGATACTAGATTAATAGAGATAAATCGCTATTAGAGGAGAATCACTCTTGAAGCAGGCAACGCTACACCAGTTGAAAGTATTCGAGGCGGCAGCACGGCACAGCAGTTTTACTCGTGCGGCTGAGGAATTATTTCTGACTCAACCCACCGTCTCTATGCAAATTAAACAACTCACAAAATCAGTAGGGTTGCCATTATTTGAGCAGGTGGGAAAGCGTCTATTTTTGACAGAAGCCGGACGAGAGTTATTTGTAACTTGTCGGCAGATTTTTGAAACCATAGCCCAGTTTGAGATGACTGTGGCGGATTTAAAAGGTTTAAAACAAGGGCAATTACGCTTGGCTGTGATTACAACGGCTAAGTATTTTGTCCCACGTTTATTAGGGCCATTTTGTCAACTTTATCCAGGAATTGAGATTTCGTTACAAGTAACGAACCACGAACGCCTCTTGGAACGGATGGTTAATAATATGGATGACTTATACATTATGAGTCAAGTCCCAGATAACCTAGATGTTAGCTATGAGCCATTTTTAGACAACCCTTTAGTAATGTTTGCACCGGTGAATCATCCTTTAGCAAAAGAGAAAAATATACCCATAGAAAGATTGACAAATGAACCTTTTATTATGCGAGAACCGGGTTCAGGAACTCGCCGAGCTGTGCAGCAACTTTTTGACGAACATGGAGTAAAGGTAAAAGTTAAACTGGAATTGGGTAGTAACGAAGCAATTAAACAAGCGATCGCAGGTGGTTTAGGAATTTCTGTTTTATCCCGTCATACTTTAATGCCAGACTCTTCTGAGTTCAGCATTTTAGATGTAGAACACTTTCCCATTAAGCGAACTTGGTTTATCGGGTATCCCGCTGGTAAACAGTTATCCATCATCGCTCGTACTTATTATGAGTATCTACTGGAAGCGGCGAAAAAGTTTGTCGAGGAAACGGGTTTTTCTGCTTACAGTCAAGTGGAGGATGTTCCTACTAGCCTTGGCGACTAGAAGTCGCGGAACCATCCAGGCTAAACCCACACTTCGGCAAGCTCAGTGACCGCCTCCGTGGGTTTAAGATTCTTTGTGGGTTTCAAATCCTCAAATCAATCTCTCTCTTCCTTATTTCTCGGTGTTCTCTGTGCCTGGTGTGGTACGCGCTACGCGCAAGCTACGCTAACGTTTATGAGCTTTGCTTGCGTAGTTGCTTACAGTTATAGAAACCAAATATCAGCCAAAACGCCAAGATGAATGAGGTTAATAGCAAAATTCGGATGGGGCCAAAATTATAAATTAAAAGTGGTGCAGCGGCGGTAAATAAGCCACCACCCACAATTGGTTCAAACAACAATTGTTTATAAGCAAAACTCTCAAATGCACCAGAACGGTTATCTGGATCTACCATTCGCAACAGCAACAATCCCGTAGAAGTTACACCCATTGATTGACCCAAATCGCCAAGTCCCCGTTCAAACCAGTAAAAAGGTAGGAGATGGGGGCCTAAAAATACAAACGCACAGACATTCCAAGCTATACCAGCAATAGCTAAAATGAGAAAAGGAACCAGATTTTCACCCAGTACGGATAGAGAAATACTTGCTAGGGCTGTGACAATGGTAATATCTAACGCCAGTCCACCAATGTTCTCCATCAGGGGACGGCTAATTAAATAGGTGCGTCTGGTACGCATAAGTATATACTGCACAATTATTCCCCCAATCAAGGCCATGGGGAATAGCGGCACGTAGGAAATCAGTTCAACTCCACCTCTACCCCAGGTGATTGATTCAATCAAACGCATAGCTTCTAAAATTAGCCAGCCGATTGCGATCGCTAATCCGACAAAACCGAAGTTGAGTGATATTGGATCAATTAGTAAGTCGCGGAATAAGTTTTTTCTGGCAATTGTGACACTCGGTTCTTCTTGTGGTGCTTCGTTCTCTACATTTTCCAGATTCTCTGAGGGTTCGCGGCTGACTTGGATTTTTCCAGTTCTGCGTCCCCAGTGGATCAAAATTGTCCCGGAAATCACTCCAGAAACTAGGCCTACTGTGGCTAAAGCTAAAGCTAAATCGGGTCCGGCGGTAAAACCCAATTTTGTAAAGGTTGCCGCCATCCCGGCTGATGTACCGTGTCCCCCTTCAAAGGCGACTTCTATTAAACAAGCCACCATCGGCGGTAAATCAAAAACTGGTGTTAATATGGTAATGGCTAGTATTAATCCTACTACGTATTGACCCCAGGCGATCGCTTGACCTAAAGCCACTTGTGGGGCTGCTTTCCGCCAAAATTCCTGCAATGTCGGCACATATTGCCCCAGAAATAAGGTAGCGAAAACAATCTTAATAAAGAAACGAGGAGACTGCGACCAAACCTTCAGGACATTTTCGGTAAATAGGCCTTGAACAAGGGGAGATTCGGGATTTACTGATTGGACAACCGCACCCAAAGCACCTTTACCCAGGAGTAAGGCAATAATACCAGCCACAATGGAACTGGGTATGTAGAGCGATCGCAATATTCCCAGGCGCTGTCTAATCAACCGCCCTACCAGAAGTAATATAGCGATGAGAATATAAGCCCAGAAGACATCTATGAGGTTGAACATGGCAGTTTGTAGCATTTGCCTTTTGTATCTATTGATTCTCTATGAGTCTGGGCATCTTGGCAATAGCTGAGTATTTAGGGGTGCGATCGCTCTGTGCATTGGCAAATATACATTATATTTAAGTAAGGAAAATATGTAAGGAGTTGTAGTAATGGCTGACGCGACCATTACCACTAAAGGACAAGTAACCATTCCTAAACAAATTAGAGATTATCTTAATCTTGATGCTGGGAGTAAGGTTGATTTTGTGATTCATGAAAATGGCATAGTTAAACTGATTCCTCTCAATGTTCCTATCCAAAGCTTATCCGTGATTTTACATCGTCCGGGAATGAAAAATACATCTTTAGAAGAAATGGAAAGGTCAATCAAAAAAGGCGCAAGAAATTTGTAATTCGTAATTATTAAAAATATCAAAAAGTATGATATTGAGACATTTGTCAGGTTTTACTTTAGTCAATAAACGAGTTGATATTAAGTTTGGAGAAACAATTTATGTTAGGTCTAGACAATATTACATTTGACCCTGGCATTATGGGAGGACAAGCTTGCATTCGGGGGATGCGAATCCCGGTGTCTTTAGTGGTTAAGTTAATAGCTAATGGGAAAATAGTAGAGGAAATTTTAGAAGAATATCCTGATTTAGAAGCAGAAGATATTCGTCAATCTTTACTGTATGCGGCGTGGTTGACTCAAGAACGGGTTTATGCCTTCAAAATTGCTTAATTAAGTGAAATGAAATTTTTGGCAAAATATAATTTAACTTTTATGCAGTCAGGCGATCGCTCATTGTTTTATCTTTGCATAAGAGCGATCGCTTAGTGATTATTTCATTAAAATCTGACGGACTAAAATACTTATTACCTCACCTGGGTTAGTAGTTGGAAGCAAAGGACTCCAATCCCCGATGCTGACGTAACCAATCACCTGCAAATAATGAATTGTACTGCTGACGGTTTTGGGAGAACCAATCAGTAACTGCTTAATGGGTTCTCTTCTGTGTGAGGCGTTTTCAGGGGATGGATTTTTGCTGTTTGGCTCGACTTTGCGCGAGTGTGCAAATGAGTTACGCTCAACACTGGAAGATTGGATTTTGCTGGGGTTGAAGCTGGGATATCCTCTAGCAGTGATTGATATGAGTATGAAATAGCCATACCTCAATTAGCTCTCTTCTCCGCGCCTCTGCGACTCTGCGTGAGCTTTATTTTGTTGACGATAAGCAAGAATCATTTCTTTCGTTGCATCTTGTAACATGGCTCGACATTCTTCTAGAGTTTCTCCCTCAGTGATGACTTCTTGCCATTCAACGAGTTGTCCCATATATCCGCTATTAGTTTTTGTATATTTTGCAGTGTATGTAATTAACATCAGGTAGTTATGAATGTAATTCTATAATTTATCGTAGTTTATTTTTTTCTAGGCAAGCGTTAGTGTAGATATCGCAATCATTATCTTCTGTGAATGATCGCTTGTACAATACCATAAATGATTTTTATCCTGAATTTTGTTGCCGGCAAATTTCCCAATTTTTACGTACAGTAACAGTATGGGGATGATTGTCTCCCAGCAGGCGTTTACACAGTTCTAAAGCTTGGAGAAACAGGGGTTCGGCTTGGTCGTACCGTCCTTGCGAATTGTAGAGTCCTGCCAAGTTGTTGAGGCTTTGGGCGACTGAGGGATGATTGTCTCCCAGCAGGCGTTTAAAGAGTTCTAAAGCTTTGAGAAACAGGGGTTCGGCTTGGTTGTACCGTCCTTGGGAATTGTAGAGTAATGCCAAGTTGTTGAGGCTGGTGGCGACTGAAGGATGATTGTCTCCCAGCAGGCGTTTAAAGAGTTCTAAAGCTTGGAGAAACAGGGGTTCGGCTTGGTCGTACCGTCCTTGGGAATTGTAGAGTAATGCCAAGTTGTTGAGGCTGGTGGCGATA
>REBL01000201.1 GCA_007692755.1 Nodularia sp. (in: cyanobacteria)
AATAACCGAAACTACTAACAACTTTGTTTAAAATGCTGGCTCCTTTAAAAACAATTCGAGAAGCGTTCTCTAACGGCGTGTCCAAGACACTCGCCAACTGGTGGTCTGAATTCACCCTGCAAACCAAACTTTTGGCTGTGGCTACTTTGGTAGTGTCCTTAGTCATGAGTGGTCTCACCTTCTGGGCAGTGAATACAATTCAGCAAGATGCCCGAATGAATGATACCCGCTTTGGTCGTGACTTAGGACTATTGCTTGCGGCTAACGTTGCTCCCTTAATAGCTGATCATAATCTCACTGAAGTTGCCCAATTTTCCCAACGCTTCTACAGCACTACCTCCAGTGTGCGTTATATGCTCTACGCTGACCAAAGTGGAAAAATATTTTTTGGCATTCCTTTTTGGGAACCGGAGGTAGAAAACTCCCTAACCATTGAAAGACGAATCCAACTGCCAGAAGATTACACCAATGACCGGGAAAAGCCGATGGTGCGGCAACACATGACCCCAGATGGCATAGTCACCGATGTATTTGTTCCCCTGATTGTCGATCAAAAATACCAAGGTGTATTGGCCATTGGCATCAACCCCAACCAAACCGCAGTTATTTCCACTAATTTTACCCGTGATGTCACCATTGCTGTTTTTATCACAATTTGGGTAATGGTAATTTTGGCAGGAGTAATTAACGCTTTGACCATTACGAAGCCAATTAAGGAACTGCTGGTGGGAGTCAGACAAATTGCGGCGGGTAATTTTAAGCAGCGCATTGACTTACCTTTAGGTGGCGAACTCGGAGAGGTAATTCTCAGTTTTAATGAAATGGCAGAGCGTTTAGAGCGCTATGAAGAACAAAATATTGAAGAATTAACCGCAGAAAAAGCCAAACTCGAAACTCTGGTTTCCACAATCGCCGATGGTGCTGTGTTAATTGATAACAGTATGCAGGTGATTTTAGTTAACCCCACAGCGCGGCGCATTTTTGGCTGGGAAGGGATAAAGGTTGAGGGTTGCAATGTTTTACATCATTTGCCCTCAGCGGTACAGATGGAAATTACCCGCCCCTTGTACGAAATGGCCGCAGGTGAATGTGAAAGTGCCGAGTTCCGGATTCATTTGAACGAAGCCACCAAGCGTACTGTCCGCATTCTCTTGACTACTGTACTCAACCTCCAACGGGAGAGTATCAAAGGTATTGCCATCACTGTCCAAGATATCACTCGTGAGGTAGAACTGAATGAAGCCAAAAGCCAATTTATCAGTAACGTTTCTCACGAATTACGCACACCTCTATTTAATATCAAATCCTTTATTGAAACTTTGCATGAGTATGGCGAAGACTTGAGTGTAGAACAACGTCAGGATTTTCTACAAACGGTTAATAATGAAACCGACAGACTCACCCGTTTAGTTAACGATGTTTTGGATTTGTCCAAACTCGAATCTGGACGTAGCTACAACTTTGGTGGGGTAGATTTAGCCCAAGCCATTGACCAAACCCTGCGTACTTACCAACTCAATGCTAGGGACAAAGGTATTGAACTCATTCAGGAAGTACCCTTGGATTTGCCTTTAGTCTTGGGTAATTATGATTTATTGTTACAAGTATTAGCGAATTTGGTGGGTAATTCTCTCAAATTCTCTGAGTCTGGTGGTCAAGTCGCCATTCGCGCCTACCAATTAGATCCCAAGCCGAACTCACACATTCAGCCTTCTCATGTCCGGGTGGAAATCTCCGATACTGGCATTGGCATTGCTTCAGAAGACCAACAAGCAATATTTGACCGTTTTTTCCGTGTGGAAAACCGAGTTCACACCCTAGAAGGTACTGGCTTGGGTTTATCCATTGTGAGAAACATCATGGAACGGCATCGTAGTCAAATGCATCTGGTGAGTGAAGTGGGAGTGGGTACTACTTTTTGGTTCGACTTAACTTTATTTGAAGAACAGCCAAAGATTCTAGTTGAGTCTACGGCGGAAACAATTACAATTCCTACGGTGTAAGGATTGGGTGATTTCAAGCCGTGGATAAAGCTATCAGCAAGCAGACGAACAATAAACCTAGTAGCAGCAGCAAAGACTGATGGCGTTTAGTCCACTTTTTCACCATTGCACCAAAGCTACTAGCGTTGCGTTGCTCTTGTAATCGGATCTTGCTCTCTTCCAGGTTTTCGTACAGGGTACAGTCTTTAGCGTAGGGGCGTTGAGGAAAGTTACAAGTATTATCGGCGTGGTATGTGCAACTGTCGCACAGATATTCTTCCCCAGTTGCACGGTGCAGGGGAATTCCTGGATGTCCGTAAGCTTTGAGAGTTGTCCGACAATAAGGGCAGGTAATCGCCTGATTATCAACGAGTTGATGGCAATGGGGACAAGATATGGTAGCCACAGCCTCAGCACAAATAAGTAAACATTTCGATTCTAGCGATTTATTAGGAGTGGCGCTTGACTTTTTAGACGCAATCTGGAATTGTATGATAATCATTCTCACCAGGCTCTAATTCCAGAAAACAAATGCGTCGTTTTTTTAGGTTAAGCATCATCACTCTCTTTGTCACTTTATTGACTGTTTCCTTGATTTCCCCAGGACAAACACAGGAAACCAATCCACCCGTAGTTATTCCCGGTCCTTGGGGCGATATTGTTGATCCTGTAACTCCCCAAGAATTCGGGTCAGATGCAGAACGAATTACCTTTTATCGTCGTCAGCAAATGAGAACTGTATCAGGTCATTTTCGTTCCCTAGAAGGTATTATTGATCATGATGCCCCATTTCCAAAGCAAGCGCTTAATCATGTTGAGGCATTAAAGACAATTGCTGAATACTTTCCAGAGTTGTTTCCATCGGAAACAGCAGCGGATGAAGGTGAGAAAGGGGCGAAACCCTTAATTTGGCAGGAATCAGAAAAGTTTGCCCAGCATATTCAGGGTTTTCAAGAAAGCCTGATATCTCTAGAAAAGTCGCTGCAAGAACCATTAGAGTCAGGTAGTGCATCTGCTGGTTTGGTGGCAGTTCGTTATCAGTGCTTGGCTTGTCATCAATCCTATCGAGTCCGCTAGACAGCCTACAGGCGCGTTTTGCCATTGGCTGAGACACACCACACAGAAGAGAAGCGCTTGGCGGATAGCTGCTTTGTACCTGAATTAGGTGACAATTTTCAGGCTAGCAATAAATGGTGCGATCGCTTCTACAAATTTCACTGTTGATTCATAGGGTAAAACGTTGCGTCCCGGTAATTTAATTCCACTACCTTGAGGTAAACAGCCGAGATAATCAGCCAAGCGTTCATCTGGTGTTTCTTGTTTCCCTTCTTTGCTAATACTCGACGCAGTTTCTCCCAAAACTACCAATGTCGGCTGATTGATACAAGCAAGATAACCACTATAATCCTGTC
>REBL01000016.1 GCA_007692755.1 Nodularia sp. (in: cyanobacteria)
CTTATTTGGTGATTGCACCTATTTACTTCGCCGGTCAAACTGATTTTGGCACATTTACCCAAGCTGCGATCGCCTTCAGTCAAATTTTTAGAGCTTTATCTGTAGTGGTGGGTCAGTTTGAAAGTTTAACAGCTTTTGCCGCCGGTATTGAACGGATGGGCGATTTAGATGAGTTTCTGGAGACCACAGACCAACAGCAGCCAGGAGTGAGGACTATCGATGTTACAGAAGCTTCTCGGATTGAATTGCGTAGTGTCACTCTGATGACTCCCAACTATGAACGTACTTTGGTACGTGATTTACCATTCAGGTTACAGTCAGGTGAGGGTTTAGTAATTGTGGGGAACAGTGGTAGTGGTAAAAGTTCCTTATTAAGAGCGATCGCCGGATTATGGAATGCGGGTACTGGTCAAATTCTCCGCCCTCCTTTGTCAGAAATGATGTTTTTACCCCAACGTCCTTATATGGTATTGGGTTCCTTGCGGAGTCAGTTACTCTACCCCCATCCTGACAATGATATGCTCGAAAGCAAAATGCGGGATGTCTTAGAAGAGGTGAACTTGGCAGAGTTACCAGAACGAGTTGGTGGCTTTGATGTCGAGTTAGACTGGGCAAATGTCCTATCTTTAGGAGAACAACAACGCTTGGCTTTTGCGCGACTGCTGCTAAGTATGCCTAACTATGTGATTTTAGATGAAGCTACCAGTGCGCTGGATTTAGCTAATGAAAAGAATTTGTATCAACAATTAAAAGCTAAAGGCACTACATTAATTAGTGTGGGACACCGCCCTAGTTTGTTGCAGTACCATGAGTACGTGTTAGAACTCGATGGTAGCTCTAATTGGCGGTTGTTACCTATGGAGGAATACACTGTTAATTTGAATGCTTTTAGCTAATTTTCTCCCTTCAGTTTTAAAAATGACTGACTCGCGCATAATATCCTTCCTTATTGACACTCTCAGCGTCATTAGACGCTGAGATTCTTTAATCAATGAGCCAACTTACAATTGCTGGATTACTCCAACAAAAACAGAGGTCGATTCTCCTAAAGCGTTAATTCCGGTATGCCCTACCGTACTCGATTTTCGCATTTCATTTTTCACCAAATTTAGCTTTCCTAAACTGCAATACCGTTAGGTATGACTACGCACTCAACCAAATAAGTTAAGTTTTTACGTCGTTTAGTTATACTTAAATTCTAGAATTGTTGAGACTTTATCACATCTACTGTTACCAGTCAATGAATTAGGCGAATAAATTCGTGGTCAGTGAGCGCAGTCGAAGTGGGCTGTAATAAATTAGACTTTTCAAACAACCTCTCAGGTCTAAAGACACTGAGCTTTACGCTTACCGGGTAATCTTGTAAGGAAGACAAACCTTGAAATAATCAAAGAAAGGAAGACTATTGACAAATGACTAAAAAGTGGTTCCAAATTGGGGTATTAAGTATCTTTATCCTTTCAGTTTGTTTAAGATTTTGGGGATTAGAGCGATTTAATACTTTAGTATTTGATGAAGTTTACTACGCCAAGTTTGGTAATAACTATCTGACTCGGACACCATTTTTTAATGTTCATCCACCATTGAGTCAATATATTATTGGCATTGGAATTTGGATTGGTAGTCATCTTCCTTTTGGGCAAGATACGGTAAATGAACTCACAGGTTCAGTGCGATCGCCTTGGAGTTATCGTTGGTTAAATGCCCTGACTGGTTCTTTGATTCCTTTAGTTATCGCTGCGATCGCCTATCAATTAAATCATCGTTATCGCTTTGCTTTATTGGCAGGTTTATTTACAGCTTGTGATGGTTTATTTTTAGTTGAATCTCGATATGCTTTAAATAATATTTATACTATCATCTTTGGTTTATTAGGGCAATGGTTTTTACTATTAGCATTAAATAACCAAAATCAACAACGTTCTTGGTGGTTAGTTCTGACTGGTATAAGTTTTGGTGCATCAGTTGCCACTAAGTGGAATGGGTTATGGTTTTTATTAGGTGCTTATTTTATTTGGATAGCAGTTTATATCATTCGGGGAATCCAGTCTTTTCCCGACCCCCCAATTCGGCTAACATCTCTTGCAACAGTCATCAGACAAAGAAAAATATTTTTGAGTGAGTGGTATCGCAAATGGGTTGATCTCAATAAAACATCTCCAGAAATTGCCGTTCAAACACCACTACAAAATCTGGCGCAAATCAATATTTGGCAAATGCTATTTTATCTGGGAATTATCCCAGCTATAGTTTACAGACTTATCTGGATACCTCATCTCCAGCTAGATAGAAAATACGGATTTATCGAAGTACATCAGCAAATTTTGAAGTATCACCTCCACGTTGGTGGAAATAATCCCAATGTGCATCCTTACTGTGCTGCATGGTATAAATGGCCGTTAATGAATCGACCAATTGCCTATTATTACCAAACTACTGAAAGTGTTGATCAACCATTGTCTGGATTGCAGCCTCCTTTACCTACAGAAACAGGAAAAATTATTTATGATGTCCACGCAATGGGCAATCCTTTTTTGTGGTGGTTTGGTGTCGCCGCTATTTTGTTTTTAGCAGCAATGCTAGTATTACAAGTGGTGATTCCTTGGTTTCAACAAAAGCGTTTTTATTTACCTGCAAATCTTGCTATTGATAATTGGATTGCCCTATACTTGGTTTTAAATTATGCTGCTAACTTATTACCTTGGGTAAGAGTTACAAGGTGCGTTTTTATATACCACTATATGAGTGCTGTGGTATTTGTATTTTTAGCGATCGCTTGGTTTGTAGACCAGTGTCTAAGCAGTTATTACCGTGAAATTCGGGTAGTAGGTGTTACTATAACATTCCTAATTTTAGCAGCCTTCATTTTCTGGATGCCGCTATATTTGGGTTTACCTCTATCTCCTGAAGGTTTCAAAATCCGAATGTGGTTTAACACTTGGATTTAAAAGTTTTGGGCGAATATAATATCACTTCGCTTCGCGTTAGCGATACGCTACTATACAAGAATGACGCGTCGCGGCTTCCCGTAGGGAAGTCCAGCTACCTGGACTGATGGAAAATAAAGGTTTTTAACCCGCGTCGGTGGGTTTGGTCTGTATAGCCGCGACTTCTAGTCGCCAGGGTTAGTAATAAATTAGACTTTAAAAACATCCTCTTAATCTTCTGGTAAATTTGCAAATGCCTCCCCAACTAAATCCCTAGTCTTATCTTCCAAACACTGCCAATCCACCTCACCCACTTCATCAATTAAACTAGGATCAATATTTGCAGCCCCACTCACAGGAGAGTAATTGAGAAAACACACTTGATAACAAATTTCCCACAAATCTATACTCACCTGATGCTGTTGACGTTGCA
>REBL01000079.1 GCA_007692755.1 Nodularia sp. (in: cyanobacteria)
ATGATCGAGGGCGCAGGCGATCGCTCTTTTGGTCAGCGATCGCGCTACAGTTTCCTGAAAGCTAGCTGCTAAATCATTCACTGGCACTTCTTTTCCATCCTTCTCTAATTGCTGCACTAACCGCAGTACCGCCGTCTTTAACCCACTAAAACTGCTGTCATAGCGATGATATCCCCCACCCGGTAAAGAAACTCTCCCTTCTGGCAAAGTAAAGGCGCGGGGATTACCGATTTGTGCCAACTGATCAATCACTGGGCCGCCGGGATAACCCAGTTTTAACAACCGTGCGACTTTATCAAAGGCTTCCCCGGCAGCATCATCACGAGTTTCACCCAAAGTTTCGTAAACGCCACAATCCTTTACATAAATCAAGCTTGTATGTCCACCAGAAACGAGTAAGCTAAGAAATGGGGGATTTAAAGTTGGCTCACTCAAATAAGTTGCGTAAATGTGACCTTCAAGGTGATGTACTCCCAAAAAAGGCTTGTTGTGTAACATGGCTAAAGTTTTGGCAGCAGTTAACCCCACCAACAGCGCTCCGACGAGTCCAGGGGCGCAGGTGGCGGCAATACCATCAATTTGCTTCCAGTTCAGTTGGGCTTGCTCCATTGCTTGAGCGATCGCCTCATTGATGGTTTCTAGATGTTGCCGGGATGCCACCTCTGGCACTACCCCGCCATATTGACTATGAACAGCGATTTGGGAAGCTACAATACTGCTATAAACTTGACGATTGTTTACAATTGCGACGGCAGTTTCATCGCAGCTGGTTTCGATTGCTAAAACAGTTGCCATTGTAAGGTTGTGTTAAGTAACGATTTGTTTGAGAAGCTTTAACTTTTATTTACTTAAACTTTACTCGGTTCCCGCCCAAGAGTATGATTACTAGCTAGTTATGCAAATAAAGAACTGTACAAGCCGCTTCGTTTTGTACAAGAAACTTTTTGTTTTGTAATAAAAGGAAACAACTCTATGAGACGATTGTTTGCTTTGATTTTAGCGATTTGTCTTTGGTCCAACTTTGCCCCCCCTGCCCAAGCGCTTGGGGCTAACTTGGTACCTTGTAAAGACTCTCCCGCCTTTCAAGAGCTAGCAAAAAATGCCCGTAACACCACCGCCGATCCCGAATCCGGGAGAAAGCGGTTTGAGCGTTATTCTCAGGCACTGTGTGGTCCTGAAGGTTACCCTCACTTAATTGTTGATGGTCGCCTTGATCGGGCCGGTGACTTCTTAATTCCCAGCATTCTCTTTTTGTACATTGCTGGTTGGATTGGCTGGGTAGGCCGTGCTTACCTGCAAGCCATCAAAAAGTTGTCAGATACCGAAGCCAAAGAAATCCAAATCGATCTCGGTTTGGCACTACCTATTATCGCCACAGGCTTTGCTTGGCCTCTAGCAGCGATTAAAGAACTCCTTTCAGGCGAATTAACTGCTAAAGATTCAGAAATTACTGTTTCTCCGCGTTAATTTTTCCTAACTCAATTCATTTGTTTTGGAGACTACATTCATGGCAGATAAAAGCGATCAATCTTCCTATTTGATCACATTTCTTTCTACAGCACCAGTGGCAGCTACTATCTGGCTAACCATTACAGCCGGGATTTTAATTGAATTTAACCGCTTTTTCCCTGACTTACTTTTCCACCCACTACCATAAGTGGAAAATTTAATTTCATGCTGAATATTGTGTAATGGGATTACTGAGTCTAATTAGACGAAAGTATCACTCAAATTAGCAGGAAATATTGGTTATGAAACTCGTAATGCTGTAAATAGCTTGCGAGTTTCATATTTTAATAAGAGCAGGTAAATTAATTTTTCTAAACTTCTTAGCCAAAAAACATCTTTGGCTACAATTATTATTAATAATATAAAAATGCCACCATTCTAATTTAGAGGCGAACACAAAATATGGCACAAGCAGTAAGTTCATCGAAAAATTCCCCCAGAGATCCCAGAAATCGTGAGATTGTGTCTCCAGCCGGACGTGATCCTCAGCAAGGAAATCTAGAAACCCCGATTAATTCCTCTCCCTTAATTAAGTGGTTCATCAATAACTTGCCCGCCTATCGTCAAGGTCTCAATCCTTCTAGACGTGGTTTAGAAGTAGGCATGGCTCATGGTTACTTGTTATTTGGGCCTTTCGCTAAATTGGGACCTCTACGCAATGCCACTAATGCTAACTTAGCTGGGTTACTTGCAGCTATTGGCTTGGTGGTGATTCTCACTGCCTGCCTATCCCTGTATGCCAATAGCAATCCTGAGAAAGCACTTGCCAGTGTAACTGTTCCCAACCCACCAGTAGACGCTTTTAATTCCAAAGAAAGCTGGAATAATTTTGCCAGTTCTTTCTTAATTGGTGGGATTGGCGGTGCAGTAGTCGCTTATTTCTTGACTAGCAATTTGGGGCTGATTCAAGCTCTATTTGGTTAATTTAATTTTTGAATAATTAGGCATTGGGTATTGGTAATAGCTAATTGTGAGTTATTTTTTAGTATTACCGATGCCTGATGTTGTAATTTTTATTCCCAGGACACAAAGAAAAAGCTTCGCTCTTCGTCTGTGTCCTTTGGGATTTTAGGTGAGAAATGCTTAGTATTAAATAGTTTCCAACTATCCAAATAAAGTTGCTTCTATGGCTTTGAGCGCGTTTTCTAAATCGTCATTAACGATTTGAACGTCAAATTCTTCTGCGGCTTGGATTTCAGCTTGGGCGTGGCATAGGCGACGAGCGATCGCTTCTTCAGAATCTTGGGCGCGACCACGTATACGGCTCTCCAATTCACTCAGGGAAGGCGGTAAAATAAAAATGCTAAAAGCACTAGGGAAGGAAGCGCGGATTTGCCTTGCTCCTTCTAATTCAATTTCCAGAACTACCAACTTGCCGGATCGAATTTGGTTAAGCACAGCCTCACGGGGAGTACCGTAATAATTACCAGCAAATTCTGCCCACTCCAAGAATTCTCCTTGGGCTACTAATTGCTCAAACTTACTGCGGCTAATAAAGTAATAATTTTCGCCGTTAATTTCTCCTGGACGAGGAGAACGAGTTGTCACGGATACAGAATAGTAAAGTTCTGGATGACGTTTTAACATCTCTTGCATTAAAGTGCCTTTACCGACACCACTGGGGCCAGTTAAAACAATTAGCCTCCCTGGAGAGGGGTTTTCTTTGGTGGAAGCATCACTTTCGATAGGTAAAACTTGCATCATCCGTTCAAACTGTGAATTAATTATTAGACATTATTCATGAGTCATTAGCTGTGTTTTCGTTATCAGAAGAAATGTTGACGAACGAATTTGTAGCACGGGTGACAGAAAACTTGTCTAATTCACATGGTACTGCTGATGTGGTGCAAATAGGGTAGGGTTATCGAACTTACCAAGTTTAGATTTTGGATTTTGGATTTTGGATTTTGGATTGGTTTATTTCGGTTTGAACAAGGCTGCTATGCCTACTCTCAAATCCCCAAGGTGTATTGCCTTGTTGATAGTAAATCTCAAATCCTCGCTGCGCTGCTATCGCAAATCTAAAATCCAAAATTGTTTGACCTATATTAAATCAGTTCTCGACAGTATGATGATCACGGGAAATCACAAACCGATTCGCTACCGTTTCCGGTTGAATGGCCGAAAGAATTACGTGACTGGAATCAGTGATAATTACCGCCCTGGTTCGACGGCCATAAGTTGCATCCACTAGCTGACCTCTATCCCGTGCATCGGTAATAATCCGTTTAATCGGGGCAGATTCTGGACTAACGATGGCAACTACTCGGTTGGCAGACACGATGTTACCGAAACCAATGTTGATTAATTGTATTTCCATAAAAAAACTAGCACCAAATATGGTGCAACGAGCTTGTAAGGTAATTATTCCATGTTATAGCCAAAAAACGGCAGTTACAACGCTTTACGTTTAGCAATCCTGAGTTTTTAAATGACAAATAGTTGTTTTAGCTGGTAAATAGCTGTATATAACTAAAATATGTCCCAAGATGTATGCGGAATTTTAAAAATACAATCCAATTAATTGAGTAACTTTATTTTAAGTTTAATTTAGATTAAAACTGAAGTTAGGGGGAACTTTCCTCCGTCTAAAGACTGTAATCAGCAAATATTGTTTCTTCGTCCCAATATATTACTCAATTACTCTTGACAAAAATATAACGACAGTGTAATAGTATAAACTAAAGCAGCTACAGAGATCACAAACAAGCTTAATGCTTGGGTTTTTGTCTCATGAGCAGCACCTTTGAAGCTTGGCTCGGCGCAAATTTATTGCCTTGGTCTAGCACTAATCTTAGAAAATTATTCAGAAGCTCAAAAAGCCATCGTGTGTTTTAAGCTTGTTGTCTGAAGATTTTTATTTGAATAGTGCTACATCAAGTTAGTAAATTTGCGGTGATTCAAGCCTCAAGGGTTCTGCGATGTTTGAGACGATAACCGTTGCTAATTGAATCTTTCAGATTTGTCTGAAATTCTAGATGTAGATATACATTGATCTTCTGATACTGCCTCACAAAATAAAAAGAGGCCATACAGAAAACAGATGCATGAATTGTTAAATTTTCACAACGAAAAGCTTTTGCGGCAGGCGTTGACTCACCGTTCCTTTGTCAACGAAAATCCTGGGGAAAAGCATAATGAGCGCTTGGAGTTTTTAGGCGATGCCTTACTGACTTTTATCAGTGGGGAATATCTTTATACTCGCTATCCAGATATGGCAGAAGATCAAATGACTCGCCGCAGATCGGCATTCGTGGACGAGAAGCAACTGGCTAAATTTGCGATTGAAGTCGGTTTAGATTTTAAAATGCGCTTGGGAAGAGGAGCGATGCAGGATGGCGGGTTTCAAAGTCCCAATTTATTGAGTAGTACCTTTGAATCGGTTGTGGGAGCGTATTATTTAGATCGCGATCGCAACATTGAGAAGATTCGCCCCATTCTTGAAGATTTATTTAACTCTGTCCCGGAAGCGATTATGGAAATCCGTTCTACAGTCGATTCCAAAAATCGAATGCAAGAGTGGGTACAGGCAAATTGTGGATCTGTACTACCCAAGTATGAGACCAAACGCACCGGAGGCGAGGATCATGCTCCAGAATATCTGGCTCAGGTTTTTGTTGATGATCAGCTTTACGGATACGGAAAAGCTCGTGGTAAAAAAGAGGCTGAAAAACGAGCTGCGGAAAATGCCTTATCTAATCTCAAAAAACAGGGTTTGATTTAGCTACTCCCAGAATGTAGAGATGTTTCATGTCACGTCTCTACTATTTACTTGGCACTTTTTTTGACCTCTTGCCATCTTTGTCGCAGTTGATTCAAGTTAGGAGTATAACCACCATAACGCCAGTCTACATAAGCTTGGCAAATTTCGTCTATTACCTGAGCCGTAGCTGGGGGGTGATGCTGGTGTGATCCGCTGGCATATTCTAAGGGTGTCTGTGCTGGATGCTTACCCAAACCTTTTTCAGCTACCCATTGCAACATTTGCTGATATATACTTTCCATCGGGGGTAATTTTTTTAACCAACGATGCTTGAGCCACTGTTGCCACTGTCTCCAACCTAGCCAACCCAAAAATGCTGTTGTTGTGGCTAAGAGTAAGCCAGTTAATACACCTACCCAACCTTGAAGAAATAAAGCCAAAAACCAAGCGATCGCTCTCGTAATCCAGCTAAATATGACCCCAAATATAGTATTTAACACCCCTGTAACGGGCGTTGGTAACCAGCCCGCTATCCATTGCCAAAACTGGCGTAGCACACTAAATGTTTCAATATCCTCGATGGAAGGAGGAACTAAAGGATGATTGGGAATGGGGTCAAAAGCAAACCAGCCATATCTAGGGAAATAGACTTCTGTCATCGCGTAAGCATCTGTGTTACTGACAACGTACATCCCCGTAAAGGGATTAAACTGTCCCGCACTAAAGCCAGCCACCAATCTGGAGGGGATACCAATAGAACGTAGCATCACCGTGAGAACTGTGGAAAAGTGGTCGGGATAGCCGCCTTTGTGCTTGAACAAAAAAGCCTCTACTAAATCTTCGTCTTCGCTCAAAAAAGGCAGTCCTAAAGGATTTTCGGGAATTGAGTAGTTTTGCTTAATGTATTGAGCTAGGTATAGTGCTTTTTCATAATTTGAATCTAGAGTTTTAGCCGAATTGCCGATGCGTTCTTGGTTGTAATTATTCAGGATTTCTTCAGTCCGTTGCCGGACTTTCTCAGTAATTACAGTGGGAGTTTGTAAATAATATTTTTGAATATTCGAGGGGTAGTTAGTAGAAGCTTCTCCCAATAAAGTGCGATCGCGATATGGTACTTCGGAAACTACAGTGTAGGTGAGACCTTCTGATAATCCTACAGGCGACCGCAAGCCATTTTCGGTGTCAACTGCAATGATCGGCGTGGGATAATAGATTTCCTTGGGATGAGCCATAGCCGGAATCAAGTTAGGCAAATCTGACACCACTGTGTAAGTTTGCACTACTTCTCTGGTGCGACCAGTAAATATGGGCAAAGGTAGACGAATTTGGTAAGACCAACGCGCTCGCCTGTGGGTAGTAACTTCTTCATTGCGGGAAATTTCCCATCCCTTGCCGGTGTAACGGTCAAATGCCAGTACTCGCCAAAATCCTTCAATCTGCGATCGCACCCGCATCACTACCTTGGGTGTCATCTCTCCCCGCAGGTTCTGGTTCATCTGGCTATTAAAACCGTAATAAAAATTATTATCCAGGCTGCCGGGTTCACCTGTTTGTCCTTCTCCATCGCCACCGCTACCATTACCTTGATTGCCGTCCCTACCTTCGCGGACATAACCAGGATTTAGGATGCTCCGACCTGTAAAATCATCCTGGACGTTAATCGGGGCGCTGACCGGAAAAGTCCGCAGTTGATAGCCAGGGAATCGCGGTAAAACGGCAAAAATTGCCAGACCTAGCCCGACAATGACCAAAAAATTTACAATTAAGAACTTAAAATTTAATATTGGAGAATTCTGCTGGTGAGAATTTTTATTTTTGACTTTTAATTGCCGAATGCCCAGTTGTGAGCGATAGTTTAAGACTAAAGTCGGCAATGCGATCGCTAGAAATAATAACAATAATGGTGCAAAAGCCAGCGTTTGGCTGATTGTTGCTGCCACACCCAATAAAATCAGACCTATAACTATAGAATAACCCAAGCTTTTGCGGCGAGGCATATCAAAGCTGTGGAGTATTTGTAGTTGAATTAATAACTCTGCCAAAGCCAGTCGCGTATCGTTCAATTCTCCCAGCAACTGCCCAAAGAAAGCACCTAGTGCAATTAACATCCCAATAGCGATGCAGAATTTAACTGGAATATTGGCACCAATGCGACGGTAGTAACTCCAACCCGTACCGACTATACTTAACGGCACTGCCCACAGACTGAATTGAGTCGAGGCGGCAATATCTGTCGCCACAATTCCCACAATTACCAACGCTAGTACTAATACTCTTAAGGAAATGGCATCTTCCACTTCCGTTGACGTTGATCCCTGGACATTTTGCCGCCAGTAACGACCTATAGATAGAAGCCAAACCTGATTGATCCTAGATAACTTAAACATTAAGAATATCAGCAAAGGGATGTTGTAGATGCCATAGACACAATTTTTGGGGATACAAATTTATCCCAATAAAAAAAGAAGACGACAGATACAATATTGAGTCTGACTGTCTTAATTACAAATTGGTATAACTACCTTGCTTGCTCATTTATATTTCTTCAGCTAGTTCCTCTAAAGAAAACAGGAACTCCCCGAAGGCAAGCTTTAGGAGTTTTAGTATCTTATTGTTGACATACCTCCTCTTCCTGAAAGAGAGGATTCCTTAACGCTTCATTGGGTTGTGCTATCGAAATAGTCTTACCATCCCTCGACGTTCGTTTAAAGTCTCCCAATGCCCTATGGCGACTAGACTCATTTTACCAAAAAGCCGTCTTCAAAATACGGGGCTTGTAGCCCATTTTTTCGGTCAATGTGACTGCGGTTTTCGTAGAAGCACTAATTACCGCTGGCTTGTGAATAAAGTAGAAACCCTAATGACCCATTGTTACTAAAAGGATAGATTCAAACCACGATTACCATCTGGTATATCGGTGCTAATCAACCTCAAACGCTAAATGTGATCATTTCAACTAAATCGTGGGACTAATGACAAACACCAAAGGCTGTTGGTCTAGTTCTGGAAAATCAACTTCCAGAGTATAAGTTGGAGTTACTTGGTCACAGTATAATTCTACACTCAAATGTCCCGAAGTTGCAGAATTGGCTATTGCTTGGTTACCATTTCCTTGCAATTTTAAAATACCTGGAGCAGGTAACTTACAATTCACACTCAACTGTGTCAGCTGACCCTGAGACTGGAATTCTACCCTCAAAGTTAGAGTACCAGCACTAGTGAGCCATTGTCTTTCTACCACTGGATTGGCTGAAGACACTGGTAAAGTCAAATTATCTAACAGTTGTTTTGCTGCTAGTAATGACAATGCCATCTGCTGACGTGGTTGTAAATCTGAGTAATCATCCTGAATCTCAGGCATTGTATCCGCAGTATTCACAGACCGATAAGTGCTTCTCAGTACCAATCCGGCTAAATCATTGATTGTCTGTGACTCATTCGGGAAAAAGCCCTCAACTACCTGAACTAGTTTTGCCCCTAGAGGTAGCGAAGATGTGATTAAACCTTGACATTTAGCCAATAATTCTTGAAAAACTTTCTCTGGTAAAGGGATAGGCAGATTCAGCTTTGACTGCTGTGCTATCCATCCCCAGTTGGGACTTAAAGCCAGCGATCGCTCTTCTACACATTCTGGATACTCTACTATTTGAGACTCCCAAGGAAATAAAGGAGGCTGGTTTTCGACTTCGATTTGTAACCGACGTTTGAGGACGGCTTGGAAACGTTCTTGCACAGTAGGAATTTCTCCCAATTGAAAGGTTTGGGGCATTCCTCCCAATTATGGCTCACCGCCTGTAAAGGCGGCTACCTCCTTGAAAGGGTTTTCTACCCCGTCAATTTCCTCACACTCTACCAATTTTGGCTCGTTGGTGTTAGCTTTATTTGCCAACAACCAATCGAGTAAATCGGTTTGTAAGGATTCTGAGTCACTATTCATGGGTAGATGCACTTGATCCGGACACTAGGGAGTTACGAATTTCCCATGCTTGTTCCAGAATCTTAAACCACCGTTTTTGCAATTGGGCTGTGGACAACCCTAAAGTTTTGGCAATTTTGTCATCTGGCTGTCCTTCTTGTTTCAATTCCAGTAACGAGCGCTGCTTGTCGTCCAATTGCGCTGTATAATCTTGCCATTGCTGCGGAGTTAAACCTAAATTAGTGTGCAGTGAGGCTTCCAACCACTCGTGAACTAATTCCCAACGGTGTAACAAGGCAAACCGAATCAAATGATATTTAAAGCGTTGCTGTAAGTAGTCGCGCTGACGGGGAGTTAAACCCAAAATCGACTCAATTTCCTGAGTTGATAAATCCTGAAGTCGCAGAGAGAAGTAATCAGCACAATCGGATTGTTGCCGTTGTGCGAGATAATCCATTAACTCTGTCACCACAACCGAACGCAGAGTATCTTCTTCTGGTTCTGGTTCTGGTTGCATAGCCATTGCTGAACGCAATTGCTGTACTGCTGGTTCTTCCCAAGAACCGTCATTGTCATTGGAACTACCTTCTGCGGCTTGTTCTATATCTACGCTGGTTTCCTGGGGTTGCTGTTGTGAAAAGGTTTGCGCCCGCAAGATAATTAGTTGCTGTTGTCGCCCTGGTAAAGGAATGCGCCGCTTACCATAGCGTTCAGTAAATGCCATGTACTCTGCCAATTCCAACAGAGTTTGGGGACGATAAGTCGGACCCATTTGGTTTTCCCGTCGGAAAGCATTTAAGGCTTCCAGATAAAAACCTTGTAAGAAATCTTCAATAATTGTCAATCGTCCTTGATAGCTTAACTGTCTTTGAGGAGGATTGATGTAGCGATAAATAATTGCACTCAGAGTACTGTGTAACTCCACCCTACCCCGACTAGAACCCAACTGATAGTACCTGAAACACTGTTGCAGTCGATGTCTGACCAGGGAAATAGCCGAGCTTTGCACATCACCCGAAGCCTGGATACGCTTACTTTCTTGGCATATCCGGTATACTTCGGTGGTAATTCTGGTAGCGACATCATGACAATTCTGCTTTGAAGCTTTAGTTGATTCCTGAAGCTCTTTGTATACGAGTTGAAATGTTCCCTCAAAGCCGATAGAATTGTCTCCCTGAACGGTGGGGTTGGGAACTGTTGTGGTTGGAATTGTTGCGGTTGCGGTTGAATTCATAGTCTCGGTTTTCAAAAGACCCTAAAATACTTAAGTAAAACCTGTGACGACTGTGGGTGTTGGCTGGCTGTTTAGATTTGCATATAAGCTAAATGCAGGCTAAGTCCAGTAATTAGGATCTGCCTATTCTTATTGTTCCCATTGATGGGATAGTTCACAATTTGATAGATGCTTTTGCCATTACCCATCGAGTCGTTTACAAGTCATTATGGATTTAAAATCACAAATCGAATTGCTGATTAATAATGCACCCCGCGATGGCTTAACACCACATCTTATTTCAGCAATTGCTCCTGTATTGATCTCGATCACTAAAAGATTACGTCATTCCCAGTACTATGTTCTTCAGAATTCAGAAGAGAGATGGGTTTTAACTACATTGAGCAATCGGGCAAATCCAGGATTGGAAAGGCGTGTTGTCTACGCTTTTCCTACCATACAGGATGTCTCCCTAATTTCACCTGCTGGGCTTGACCCTCAAATGCTAGCTAAAATTGTTCCTGTTACCCATATTTTGTTCCAATTGGTGGCATTGGAACCCGTAGATAGTATCGTTTTTTTGGAAACGCCGGGTCAGACCACTCATACCTGTGAGATCCAACGTTCAGAATTGCTTAATCTCTTGCAGCAACAGATAAAACAACAGCAAACGGGGAACCAGATACCTCCGAATATTGCCTAAATAAATTTTGCAGTTGGGATTCATTAGACACATCTAAAATCCCAACTGCAAAAATCTGAAAAAATTAATTTAAAAATCTGAAATTTGTTAATAAAGTCGACTAAGTACGTAGTCAGCTATGTTGATTAGTGCCTCGCGTGATTCGGAAGGTGCGAGAACCTGAAGATGATCGACTGCTAACTTGGCATGGTAAGCCGCTAATTCCCGCGCTTGTTGGATACCTTGACTGTCTTGAATCAGCTCTAGAGCTTGCTCTAAATCTCCTTCTTGCTCAAACTTCCGTTCAATTAAAGCTTCCAGGCCTGGTTTTTCCCCTAACGCAAATAAAACGGGTGCAGTGAGATTACCGCTTTTGAGATCAGATCCGGCTGGTTTACCCAAAGTATCAGTTGTGCTGGTGAAATCTAAAATATCATCCACAATCTGAAATGCTAGACCTAAATGACGGCCGTAGTCGTACAGATGTTCGGCAGTTTCTAGAGAAACGTCACTAAGTAACCCAGCTGCTTTGGAACTGTTGGCAATTAACGAGGCTGTTTTGTAATAGCTCTTTTTGAGGTAAGTCTCTATAGAGATGCCATTATCAAAACAATTTATTCCTTGCTGGATTTCGCCGGTAGCCAGATCCATAATCACTTCTGAGAGTAGTTTCACCACCTCCAAATTATCCAAGTTGGCTAAATACCAGGACGATTGGGCGAAGAGAAAATCTCCTGCTAGCACAGCAATGCGATTACCGAACAGACTATGAACAGTTTCCACACCACGTCGCATTTGTGATTCATCTACCACATCGTCATGCACTAAGCTTGCCGTGTGAATCATTTCCGTGATTTCTGCTAGACGGCGGTGACGCAGTGTTATGTCTTTTTCTAACATTGTGGCCCGCGATATGAGCAGAACAATTGCTGGTCTAATACGCTTTCCCCCAGCACCGAATAGATGTTCGGCTGCCATAAATAGGATGGGGTGGCGATTTCCAACTAGCTGCTTGAGGTTTTCTGCTAGTAGTCGCAGGTCTGCTTCCACAGGGGTAAACAGGGAGGTGGCTGAGGTCATGGATGGGCGGACTCTGGCTTAGGTTACGAAAGTTTACATATCCTACACTCATTTTAAGATAACCCTGTGCCAGCGCAAAGTTTTGATTAGAGAATAATCACTGATTTGCTGTCTGTTCGGCACAAATAGTCCAAATTTGAGAGAACTACAAGTTGGCTAGAATCCTTACTACTAAGGTCTACAGCTATTCTGACTCCCCGAAAAAATATTCTGTCCTTCGGGCAAATATTTTTTTTGATCTTTGTGGCCTAGATCCGCCAAAGTCAAGAAATGAAACTTACTTAATAATTTATGTATATTTTTTAGTCTAAGTTCTATCTTGTGTTTCGCATAAAGACTTTAGTATAAGGATGTTGACGATTTTTTCCAAAACTTAATTTTTGGTAATAACCATTTAATGTCAAATAAAATACAAAAATTTAATTTTAATATTTAAATACAAGTTAAAAAATATACTTTAACTAGTAGAAAAGTATCACTAATTCCTCTCAGCATTGTTTTCAGCTAGCTAGAAATTTTCAAATTTAACTTTAAACTTGGCTCAAAACTCAGGATCATTGTGTTACGCTAAAATATAGGGATTTTAAATTTTTCAGAACTCATTTTCCAGAGGTAAGCCATTTTTAGGTATTTTTACCTATATGGTATTGAGGATCTAAAATAAATCGTCTAAGTCGTCGCTATAAACTCAGAATTAAGAAAATTATTTCTTTGTTCTTTGTTGGGCAATTAAGCCTCCTGAGATGGAGCTTTGCGGTATCCCTATGGTTATTCACTGCTAACGTTTAGCATTTGTTGAACGTTAAGGCGGCCTTTTCATAGAGGTATGCCCGCAAATAATGCAGACTAAGTAGACTGCTGAGGAGTGCAGTTAAGATTGCTGTTTAGCAATTTAACTGTTGTGGTGTGTGTGGTCTGCAAAAAGCTCAGTTTAATAATTATTTAGTTAACCGTAGATAATTCTAAATTTACGGAGAAATTTGGCATAGCAAACTCGACCATCAAGGTTAACTTGGTTGGTTGAATTTCTTCTAATTAAAAAAAATTACATATTCCATTAAGAAGGGTGCTGGTAGAACGATGATTTACGGGAAGATACCTATGTTGACCTTTATTTTAGCTGCTGGATATTTGTTTACAGTCTACCTATTATTAGCTCTAGCAAAGAGAACCGGCAATAAATCCGCTCCGAGCAATTTACCTGCGACTAATCCAGGAAAACACAAGCAAGATATCTCAGTCAATCATCAGGTGACTGAGGTCGTCAATAGTCAATAGGCAAGTACCGCCGTGAAGTCAAAAGTCAAAAGTCAAAAGTCAAAAGTCAAAAATCAAAAAGCCTATTCTATAGGTTTTTCATTGATTTTGAATGGTTTATTTATTTACGCCGACTTGTACTAGCACTGCCGTGAAGTCAAAAGTCAAAGATCAAAATAATGACTAATGACTAATGACTAATGACTAATGACTATTAAAATTGAGAAACTGCGCTATCAGTGAAATCCACAAGCTCAACAGTGAGAGTATGGCCTAGCCACTGCACACCAGATTGAGCAAACTCTTGTGGGCAACCACTGACAGCGAAGCGAGTTGGTACTGGGGGGTGTGTATTGCTTAAACCGAGTAGGTCTAACTCTTGAGTACAAGCTGCCACAACGTGAACAGCTGGGTCAACTAATTTGACGTGAGAGGGGAGAAGCGATCGCAGTACTGGTGCAAGATGAGGATAATGAGTACAGCCGTAAACTAAGGTATCAATTTCTTGCTGTATTAACGGTTCTAAATATGAGCGTGCTACTTCATTAGTGTACGGGTCATGGATGCGATTTTGCTCAATCAGTGGCACGAACTCAGGACAACTAACTTGCCAGACTTGGACATTCGGATCAATTTCCAGAATAGCGTGGCGATAGGCATTACTTTTCGCTGTAGCTGGCGTAGCAATTACACCAATACGTTTGCCTTGCTGCACGGCAGCTTTAGCTCCCGGTAAGATGACTCCAAGAATAGGCATACTAAACTCACTACGTACTATTTCTAATGCGAGAGCAGAACTAGTATTACAAGCCATAATCACCATTTTTACACGTTGCTGTTGCATCCAGTTGAGGATGTCGCGCACATACTGTAAGATTTCCGCTTGTGAACGAATGCCATAAGGCAAACGAGCTGTATCTCCAAAATAAATAATAGATTCATTGGGTAAATGGCGATAAAGTTGTCGCAGGACTGTCAGCCCACCCACACCACTGTCAAAAACGCCGATGGGGGCGCGTTGAGGCTCTTTATCAGAAAAATTGTCAAAATTACTGTCAAAAATGGAGGATGAATACACAGGTATATATTGATTTAGGTTTTGGGATATAAAATACAAAATGTAGCAAAAAATTCTAATTCTTAGTAGGCTCAACTATCAGTCTAGCTATGGTGATAGCTGACGTGGTTTGGTTATAGGCTTAACGTAATTATTTATAAAGCCTACAGAAGTTCAACTCTAGGCGCTAATCATGCTTCTGTACTACCTAAGAAAGTTAGATTTCATCTGGGTTTATCGGGTATAGAACTTCTTCTGAGAACGTAGAATCTGGTTTGGCGCTTTTTCCGGTCTTTAAAATAAAATTCTGACCTGTGGCTTTCACAGATCAGAACTTCTTTTGCAGCAAAAGATTGTTTGCTGGTATTAAAGCCAAGGCTAATGGCTCATAATCATATCACATCTTTTTATTTTGTCATCTTGCTTAAGAGGTATTTTTTATGAAGTTGTCTGATTATGCAAAAACCTTGTGGATTTCGTCAAGTCGCTTCGCTCCAATTCAAAATTCAAAATTCAAGAGATTAATGGGGGCTTGTACCCACCACTAATCTAAGACCGTCAAATCGCCGATTGTGACGGTGGCTTGTACCCAGAATTAATCAATTCTAAAATTTTTCTGATTCTTCATTTTGGTGTGAAGTACGAATTATTCCCAAAACCGGATGCTTTGTGATCGAAGGGTTTGATTGTCTCAAATCTATTCTCAGGCTTGCCTTGAGCGAAGTCGAAAGGGATAGGGGATGTCTGGTAGTACATCCAAGGCGGATAACTCCACTATTTAAGCGTGTCCATGCTAAGATTTGAGTTGCTTAAATCTAAATTGCAGATGTCTGACTATATTTGACTATGTGATTTGGAACTATTGAGTCGTTTAATTGCTGGTCATTAATCTACCCTAGAAATTCCCATTAGCATTAACTCACTGGCGAAGTGAAACGGCTGCTGACTATTATCCAGTCAGCTAAATTGCTTATCTTCGTTGTAGATGCTGGAGAATACCACGGGCGATCGCATCCGCCATTTGATTTTGGTAAGCTGTGGTTCTAAGTCTAGCCGCATCTTCCGCGCCTGTGACAAAACCCACTTCTACCAGAACCGAGGGCATAGAGCTTCTTCTGAGGACGTAAAATCTGGCTTGCCGCACATTTCTATCTCGGATAGTCACATTTTGAAGAATGCTGCTATGAATCGAGCGAGCTAGACTCTGACCACTCTGGAAATAATATGTTTCCAACCCATTGACATCCGGACGACTCATACTGATGGCATTAGCATGGATACTGACAAATAAATCAGCGTTAGCTCGTTCTGCCAAATTCACTCGTCCTTGCAGGCTGACAAAATAGTCTGAATCACGCGTTAGTACGGCTTGTACACCATTTTGCTCTAAAATCGCCGCTACCCTTTTGCTAATGGGTAAGACTACATCAGATTCTCGCAGTCCACCAATACCAACTGCACCTGGATCTCTACCACCGTGTCCAGGGTCAATCATCACTACTGCTCTCGTTTGTGGTGCTGGACGTGGCGCTGGCTGGGGTCTGGGTGGGGGAGGAGCAGTTGGACTTGGTAGTTGCCCTTGGGTTGGTGGTGGTAGGGGTGGTAAGGCTACTGGAGGTGCTGGGAGTGCAGCCGTACCCTGACGACGAGAACCTTGTAATTGTAGAGCCAAAAGCTGGTTACTGACTTGGTTTAGTTCCCCAATTTGCACTCCCGATGCTGGTTGTACCAAGACAACCACTGTATTATTTTGAGGTTGCAAGCGTACGCGAAGGATGGGGCTATTGGCATTAAAATTTGGGCCTGTAACGTTGGCTGCTAACTTAGCATTGGGAATAGTTATTCGGAACAAACCAGAGGATCTATCCCATCCACTCGTGGCATTGACTTTTTGATCGGATCTAATCAGTAACTGCGTATCATTATTGCCCAATTCCACAGCCTGAATTGTAGCTGGTGAATTATTATTGGCAACTGGTCTGTTGGGAGTCGCTGGGGGTGCGGGCTGATTGTTCTGCGAGTTATTGGAATTACTATTATTTCCCGGTAATGTGACAACACGAGAGGGTAAAACCACCAAACCGCCACTGCTACTATTAGTTGCGCGCCAGTCTGGGCTATCTTTGTTTACCCGCAAGGTCATGCGGACACCGGGTGGTTGGGTGTTTAAGGCAGTCAATTCGACGCGACTCACACCATGTCTGTTAATTTCAGTATTTCGCTGCGTCAGACTGGATGATAAACTCGCGTCGGCAATATCCATAAAAATGGTATTGCGATCGCTGCTCCGATTAATTTTAACTTGAGGATTGCCACCATTAGTCCGAAGAAACAACCCATCCCCTGTGACCTGTAAGTTCTCAATTTGAGTTGTTCCTGGTGTGGCGCTGGCAACTTGATTAGAGAATTCCGGTTTGGTATCAGTATCAGAGTCAAGGTTTACCAGATTGTAGATATTTCTGGAAGCAGATTCTGTTTGGCTGGCCTCCTGCACCCTACGCAAACGGTTAGGCTCAACCCCAGACTCTGCTATTGGCGTTGGTAATTGTACTTGCCAGCGATTGGTGCTGACGTTTTCAAATTGCACCTGCTGGGGGTCTAGGGTATAGCCCGGACTGAGTTCAACAACTAAACGCGTTGTTTGTGGGTCAAATTGTCCCACACGCACAGCACGAATGGCACCACCTATCTGCTGTGTAGACTGCGGCCGCCCAAAGGTCGTGCCGGGCAAATCAATCACCAAACGTGTGGGGTTGAATATCAGTTGTGCTTGGGGTTGAACAGCGCTGTTTGTGTTAATTTCCAGACGATTTTGATTGGCATCAAAACGCCAAGATTCCAGTTTTGCTGCTACAGCCGGCGACGATAGTAAGACTATAGTTCCTACAGTACTGGGTAGTAACCAGTGTAATTTCACAATCCTTTCTCCTGATTCGCGTTCATGGGAGCCATCAATATCTCAACATATTGGCTAATCGTCACACTGTTACAACCTAATCTTGATCTTTGATACTTCTGTGACTTTTGTGCTGCTATAAAGAAAAGACACAATTAATGGCTTAAATTGCTAGTATGCCCTCTAACTTTGCCATCCTATCAGGATATAATATTCATGCCTGCAAAGTATTTTAGATGCAACAAGAGTATCACCAGAATTCACCACACTCAGTCAATACTGGTGAATGATACTTAATTTAGCTTTTTTATTGGGGCAGATTTGTGTAACAGCTGGCTGGCAATCAATGTTTTGACTAAAAAATTTTAGCTACTTTTAATTGATGTGATAAAATCTGTGGTCACTGATGGGTAATTGCTTTAAAGTATCGAGATTAACGTTATAAGGCAAGGTAAGACTGGCAAAATATAACATTTTGAATGCTAATAGTAGTAAGACAAAAACTTAAATTGATAGACTCCAACGACGGAGATTTATAGATTATGTTTCCTCAGACTGGGGATTGGGGATGAAGAAAACTTTTTCCTAGTCCCTAGCCCCTAGTCCCTAGCCCTAGTAAAGCATGGCAGAAATCAACATACCATGTTACATCAATGAAAAGCTCATAGAATAAGCTTTTTGAATTTTTAATTTTGCTTTGCGGTACTAGCCCTTGAATCTAATTAGGTTTTTGATGAATTATCGCCATACTCTGGGCTGTCTTCCCGATTCTTACCATCATTTACAGTAGACACTATCGATGGAGGTTTTTCCACAATCAACGGTGTCCCAGTAGCACCGTCTAAAATCAGTTTGTCTGGGTCTGCTACCAAGTTATCTGATTCTGGAAATACGAACCTTAACAATGGGGGAGCTAAAAAAGTTGTAGTGATCACCATCATGATAATTGCCGCTCCTAGTGATTTAGAGAGAACACCGCTAGCAGCACCGACACCAGCAAAGACCAACCCGACTTCACCGCGAGGAATCATCCCCACACCAATTGCTAAACGGTTGAGTTGGGGTTGACCAAACACACTGAAACCTGTAATTACTTTACCGATAATAGCGACTGTGATCAGGAAAATTGCCATAATTAAACCTTCTCGATTGCTGGGGATGGCTGGATTCAAGACTCCCAAATCTGTTTTTGCCCCAACAGTCACAAAGAAAATTGGCACGAGCATATCGGCAATAGGTATAACTTGCTTTTGTAACTCTTTGCGTTTATCGGTTTCTTCTAAGACTAAACCCGCAGCAAAAGCTCCTAGAATTGCTTCTAAGTGGATGACGGAGGCCAAGTATGCCATAGCAAAGGCGAAGATGAATGCTGGTATCACCAGTTCGCCACGTGTTTTGAGTTGGTCGGCGATCGCTACAAAGGTATTGTTAAAAATGTTACCTAGTACGACAGCACCGACGAGAAAACCTGTGGCGCTGATAATCAAATAGATGACGTTGCTCACATCTACCGCGCCATCTTTAGCTAGGCTGGCAACTACTGCGAGAACGATGATTCCTAATACATCGTCCATGACAGCAGCACCCAGAATAATCTGCCCTTCTTTGGAAGTGAGTTTTCCTAATTCTGAAAGCACCTTGGAAGTAATACCAATACTAGTAGCAGTCAAAGCCGCCCCGGCAAAAATTGCTGGTACAGCACCGACACCAAATAAAAGCATTAGTCCTACAGTACCAGCAGTAAAAGGTACTACTACCCCCACTACTGCCACTATGGCAGCTTGGGCCCCCACTGAGATTAGGTCTTTTAAGTTCGACTCCAAACCAATTTCAAATAGCAGAATGATCACACCCAGTTCTGCTAAGACAGAAATGACCTCTGATTGTGCCTCAAATACGGCTGGGGTAGCTTCAGGAGTTAAACCCGCAGTGATTTGCAGGAAGGTCATGATTAAAGAATTAGAACTGTCTGTGCCACCTTCTGGAAAAACTAACAGATGCAATACAGAGATGCCCACAACCACACCTCCTAAGAGTTCACCTAAGACAGGCGGTAAACCTACTCGGTTGGATAACTCCCCACCAAGTTTACTGGATAGATAAATTACCACTAAACTCAGTAATACTGCACCTATCACCATTGAACTGTCTGCTGTTTCTGTTGTACTTGCCAGCAGGGGAAAATATACGTTGATCGCATCTAAAAACTGCATGTGTTGTGCAAAAATCCTAATGTGTTCTGCGAAAATCCTTTTCTTATTTTTACTCCTTTATGGAAAACAATATATATTTTAGGATATCTATTAAATTATTTTGTGCTGTCAGTCAATTCAATCAGGCGTTGCCAGTAAAATTCGGATACTGGCACAACAGAGAGTCTAGGAAGCCGCAGCAAGTCAAATTCTGTAAATTCGCCATTCTGCTTGATTTGGGCGAGTGCCAGCGGCACAGAGACTCTTCTGAGTGCCTTGACATCCACCACTACTCGTTTAGCATCGTTTAATGTTGGTTCAGCATAAGGTTGACTGATAACTTCTGCTATGCCGATAATTTGCCGTTCTTTGTCTGTATGATAAATAAATGCTAAGTCGCCCAAAAGCATATTCCGTAAATGTTTGAGCGCTAGAGCATTATTCACCCCGTCCCAAACTGTACTACCATCTTGTTCTAAATTAAAGTAGGAGTATTTTTTGGGTTCAGTTTTCAGCAGCCAGTATGCCATCAAAGAATCTCCAGAAGTTTTAATTAATTTTTTTTAGTTTCCAAAAATGTAACCGTTCCGACTTCTGACTATGGCAGTGTCAAAGTAAGAACATATCAGAAAGTGCAGAGTGCTGAGAGACGTGAGTCATTGCCTCTGTATATGACAGTGCTGTTAGCAGATGTTAAATGTTTTCAGAGGAGTGCAAATTTTATGTATGGAACTGCTTTATCCGGTTCTCAGTATCGGGCTGGGAACTATTGGAAAACTTTACCATTAGCTTTGCTAGTATGTATAATTTTTACCTTGCCTGGGTTAGCCCAAGAAAAAGAAAAATTGTTGCGAACTCTGACAGTTAGCGGTCGCGGTGTGGAAAGAATTCCTACTACCCTGACACAAGTCAGTATGTCTGTGGAGGTTGAGAGTAAAACAGCACAGTCAGCACAGCAAGAAGCGGCTCGCCGATCATCAGCGGTGGTTGCTTTGCTGAAAAACCGCAATGTGGAAAAATTACAAACTACTGGTATTCGCCTCAATCCAGTTTATAGTTACACCAATAATGTGCAACGAATTACTGGATATAATGCTAATAACACTGTGAGTTTTCGGATTACTACCGATAAAGCTGGTACGCTTTTAGATGAAGCTGTGAAAGTCGGTGCAACAAGAATTAACGGTGTGAGTTTTATTGCTAGTGATCAAGCGATCGCATCTGCTCAACAACAAGCACTCAAACAAGCCACCCAAGATGCTCAACAACAAGCTAATGCTGTTTTCAGTACCTTAGGTTTCCAGGCGAAGGAAGTGGTAAGTATTCAAGTCAATGGTGCAAGTGCGCCCCCACCACCTATGTTGCAGCGTGCTGAGGCTAGTAAGTTAGCTAGCGCAGACGCTTCCACACCTGTAATTGGTGGTGAACAGGAGGTAGAAGCATCGGTGACACTGCAAATTAGCTATTAGTCATGAGTTTTTAGCAACAACCAATGATTAATTAAAAATGTTCAGAAGACATATCACCTTCTGCATCTCGCTTGGAACCTAACAAATCTAGTTGGTCTACCTGAATAACTGGTGTAGAACGATTTGCACCAGTTTGGCGATCGCTCCAAGTATTAAATTTCAAGGAACCCTTAACCGCAATTTGTTTACCCTTGCGGACATAGTTGCCTGCTACCTCTGCGGTTTTTCCCCATAATTCTAAATTGAACCAGTCTGGTTCATCGCTATTACGGGATCTACGATCAACTGCTAATGTTAATCTACACTTAACGGTACCGGACTCGAAATATTTAATATCTGGATCGCCGCCTACACGACCAACAAGGGTGACAATGTTAATGCTCATGGGTATGACCTTTTAGTACAAAGTTACTTATATATTTTGATTTTTATCATAACTAATTGTGGAGCTATTGAAAATATGTTAAAAACTTAACAGCAAAGCTGCGTATAAAATTGTGAGAAATTCCTTGGACAAATTAAAAAACTATACGGATATATTGAAGTCGTTCAAGAATATCAAGAACATGGACACCTAAGACCCAGTAAGAATCGCTAAAGTTTCTCAGAAAATAGCTTACAGGCTGGACTCCAGGGGAAAAACATCATAAGATCCAGCACTATTAACTTTAACAGTTTTTAGCCAAAAAATATCACAAAGAAGGGGTGTAGAGACGCGTGGGGCTTTTTAGGAACTTTCGCTCATCATGGGACATGGGTATCGACCTCGGTACTGCCAACACCCTAGTTTATGTATCTGGTAAAGGCATTGTACTCCAAGAACCTTCTGTAGTTGCTATCGATCAAAACGAAAAGGTAGCATTGGCAGTGGGAGAAGAAGCCAAAAAAATGCTCGGACGTACACCTGGAAATGTCATTGCCCTTCGTCCTTTGCGTGATGGTGTCATTGCTGATTTTGACACAGCCGAGCTGATGTTAAAACACTTTATCCAGCGGGTAAATGATGGTAAATCCCTAATTTTACCTCGAATTGTCATTGGTATACCCAGTGGTGTGACTGGGGTAGAAAGACGGGCGGTGATGGATGCAGCTGCCCAAGCAGGGGCCAGAGAAGTGTATTTAATTGATGAGCCAATAGCCGCCGCAATAGGCGCGGGGCTACCTGTTTCCGAGGCCACAGGCAATATGATTATTGATATTGGTGGCGGCACTACAGAAGTTGCAGTCCTGAGTCTCCAGGGTACTGTGATCAGCGAATCAGTACGCATCGCTGGTGATGAACTAACTGAAGCCATCATTGTCTATTTGAAAAAAGTTCATAATTTGGTGATTGGAGAACGGACTGCGGAAGATATCAAGATTCGCATTGGTTCGGCTTATCCGACTCATGATAATGATGATGCGATGATGGAAGTCCGAGGCTTACACTTGCTTTCTGGTTTACCAAGAACTGTCACACTCAAAGGACCAGAAATTCGGGAATGTATGTTGGAACCGCTATCAGTAATTATCGAAGCTGTGAAGCGGACACTGGAACGCACACCGCCAGAATTAGCCTCAGACATTATTGACAGAGGAATCATGCTAGCTGGTGGTGGTGCTTTGCTTAAAGGCATAGATACCCTAATTAGCCATGAAACCGGGATTGTCACCCACATTGCCGCTGATCCTCTCTGTTGTGTTGTGTTGGGAACAGGTCGTGTGTTAGAAAACTTTAAACAGCTAGAACGAGTTTTCAGCGGGCGTTTTCGGAATACATAGTCAGAAATATCAGATATTGGGTTCTATTTGGCTTGGATTTGGGTTTCATATAAATAGAATCTAATATCTTGTGCATTTATAAAATTAGGTATAGATGGTTACTTCACGTCGTTGGTGGGATCGGAAATTACTACAACTAGGTTTGCTAACTGTAGTAATGAGTAGTGCCTGGATGTTGAGACAAACTCAGGGTCATTTATTGTTGGAAATGTATCAAGTCGTCAGCCGTCCATTGCAAATGTTACAGACAGGGCCAAGTCCAGAAGAACGTCTTAATGATGCCCGCTTCATGGAGTTGCAAACGCGGATAGCTGATTTAGAAAATCAAAACGAAAAGCTACAAAATTTATTAGGCTACGTTGAGAAAGCGCCACTCACATCGCGCCCAATTCCAGCGCGGGTAGTTGGACGAAGTGCTGACCACTGGTGGCAACAAGTAACACTGAATCGTGGCTCGAATGCGGGCATTGAAGAAGGATTTATTGTCAAAACTGATGGCGGCTTGGTGGGTTTGGTAGACAGTGTAACTCCTAATACTAGTCGTGTATTGTTAATTAGTGACCTCAATAGTCAAGTGGGTGTCACAATTAACCGCACGTCAGCCAAGGGTGTTTTGCGGGGAAATGCTTCGGCGGAAGCTGTACTGGAGTTTTATGAAAAAGTTCCCAATGTTCAAGTAGGAGATTTAATTTCCACATCTACCTATAGTCAGAGATTTCCGGCTGGTGTGCCAGTAGGACGAGTTATATCTCTAGATTTAAAGCAATCTCCAGCATCAGTAGCAAAAGTTGAGCTTTTTCCGCCAATACTTTCATTAGATTGGGTAGCGGTATATCCGTTTACGCAAGATCCTGATTAACATTGGTAAACCCAAAATTTAGTTAGACTATTAAAATTATTTCAAAATAATGAAGATGCCTTCATTTCGCCGTAGCAGGCATAGCAAGCCTAGAGTGCCACAGCGAAGATTAAAAATGTTAAATAAGCCTCTTGAGCGCTGGCACCCCGGTACACGTAGACTGCTAGATTGGGCTGTCACAGTTGGGTCTGTGCTGTTTTGTATACTTATGTTACCAACCCGCTTTTTGGGAATGGAATTATTGGGAATTGGGCCTAATTGGCTGTTAATTTGGGTGGTGGCTTGGAGTGTGAAGCGCTCTGTCTGGGAAGGAATGTTGTCCGGGATCGTTCTGGGTCTACTTCAAGATGCTATGACATCACCTGATCCTACCCATGCGATTACTTTGGGTTTTGTCGGGTTTTTAACTAGTTTGCTGCAAAAGCAGCGTTTTATTGAAGAAGATTTTATTTCTATTGCCTTAATTGTCTTTGTAATGGCAGTTGTCGCGCAAACTATCTTTGGATTGCAATTAACTTTGATGAGCTATACCGAAACTGGGCAAAGCCTGCACCAAGTAGAATATATTTGGGCATATTATCAACGGGTGGCTTTGGCTTCTGCCATTCTTAGTAGTCTTTGGGCCCCTGTAGTTTATTATCCCTTAAATCTTTGGTGGCAGAAGATGAAATTGTTAGAGCAGGGTTAGGGAATAGGAATCTAAATTTTTCGACAATTTGGGTAAGCACTGGCAATTTCTATTCAAGCTAGAGTTGAGTAAGATACCACATAGCAAAGAATCAACCTGGATATTACTGTTGAAGTATCACAATCACAGCAGCTAGCGTGCAAAATATTGAAATTACTGCCCAAAATTATGGATAATTCGCGTGAAACTTACCATATTGTATCTCTAACCAATGATACTCAGGAAAATGGGCTGATGTTGCGAACTGACAAAAGCCCTCCGGGCATCCCAGAAACAGCGCTGGCGATCGCACCAGTTGAATCTGATTCAGCAGAAAAACAGAAAATAGGCAGTGACTTTGACCGGGCGATGATGCAACGGTGTTTGACACTGGCGCGTCGTGCTTTGGGTCGCACTTCACCTAATCCGCTAGTGGGGGCGGTTGTTGTCAGAGATGGAGAGATTGTCGGGGAAGGGTTTCATCCCTGTGCAGGTGAACCTCATGCAGAAGTTTTTGCTTTGAAAGCAGCAGGTGTAGGCGTGGACTCAACTCAAGAGAATCGCGCTTATGGTGCCACAGTCTACGTGAATCTGGAACCTTGTAATCATCACGGACGCACTCCCCCTTGTTCAGAAGCATTAATTGCCGCTGGTGTGGCTAAGGTAGTCGTTGGTATAGTTGATCCGAATCCCTTGGTCGGTGGGGGAGGTATTGCCCGTTTACGTGCGGCTGGTGTAGAGGTGGTTGTAGGAGTAGAAGCTGAAGCCTGTTATCAACTCAATGAAGCTTTTATCCACCGCATTGTACATAAACGACCTTTGGGGATTTTGAAATATGCCATGACTTTAGATGGCAAAATTGCTACTACCTCTGGTCACAGTGCTTGGGTGACAAATCAAGATGCTCGGAATGAAGTTCATCAACTGCGAGCCGGGTGTGATGCGATAATTGTTGGTGGTAATACAGTCCGAAAAGATAATCCTTACTTAACCAGTCATCAAGTAGGAGCGCATAATCCCCTGCGGGTGGTGATGAGTCGTCAGCTCAACTTGCCTGAAGATGCCCGCCTATGGCAAACTGCGGAGGCTCCCACGTTGGTATTGACAGAGGAGGGTAGCTCACCTGATTTCCAAAATTTCTTGCGCCAACAGGGGGTTGAGGTGGTAGAATTGCCTTCCCTGACACCAGAATTGGTGATAACCCATTTATATGATCGCGGTTTTTGTAGCGTGTTATGGGAGTGTGGTGGTACTTTGGCCGCTAGTGCGATCGCTCAAGGTGCAGTACAAAAAATTCTGGCTTTTATTGCTCCTAAAATCATTGGTGGTAGTCATGCTGCAACACCTGTAGGTGATTTAGGTTTAACCATCATGACCGAAGCCCTGAACTTGGAACGGGTTCGTTGGCGTGTTGTCGGTTCTGATTGCTTAGTTGAAGGTTATTTGCCCCAAAAAAACTCATAGTTGATAGTCCATAGCCAAGAGTTTTGACTATGGACTGTAGTCTATTACGAATTCGTTACTCTTAACATTGGCGCTCATGAGCAAGATCACGTATGAGGGTGAGCCGGGATTGAACGTAGTCACTGAGGTAATCAGTTTCGTTGGGATCTAGCAAGGCTTGGTTTGTAGTTTGTTTTACCAGCCATTTTACCAAGCTAGCATCGTCCATCTGCAATAGAATCTTGGCTTGAGAATTTTCCACCACAGACCAAAGCTGACGCAGAATTTTAGGAGTCATTAAGACCTCAATTTAATCATTAGCTTAGTCATTTTTTAGATTACACAATTTAGGCGGTAGATTATGCCTACATATACAAGCTGAGACAACTATTATCAAAAACTTAATAAAAATATTTATAACTTTATGAAGATGAAGTATTGCTTAACTACATTCATCAGTTAACAAAAAGTTACTTAAAATCTTTTTTGAGTGTAGTGCTTGTGCTTGATAGTTGTTTTAATCAAAATTATTCATGATTATCTCTTAATTCGGCGCATTTTTGTGAACTATTAGATATTTAGCGAAATACAGCAGTTTGCAAGTGAGTGTTGTATACATTAAAGAATAATCAACCACAGATGTAGACGCGTTAGCGGCTTCTCGCAGAGTACACAGATGAATCTGTATTTCGTCTCAATCTATATAACAATCCTGAATAAGTTACGAACAAAAAAATCCCCAACTTCTTGTAGACACCTGTAGGATGGCTTCCTGGAGGTAAGAAGTTGGGGATATGAGCCTTTCGGTGTTTGTTTGCTACTTCTGCTTTGTCTGAGTAGCATTCTGGGAAAATTTACAGCGGATTGTGTCCAGATACGACGATGAAACCCACAGAATCAAGCCGAATCTGAGGCTGGCGAATTCCATCTAAAATAGCTGTACTCAACGCACTTTCTATTTGCAGTTCTTCAGCAAGTGCAGCATCCTCGTTTTGCCGTTTGAGACGCAGGTTTAATTGCTCTACTTTTTTGTTCAATTTCTGCTCGGCAACTTGAGCATATTGTTCGTGCAGTTTGATAAAGTCAGGATGGTTTAAAAGTAATTCTCCAGAACTACTACGGGCTTGAAGGCAGAAATTTTTCCACTCGTTAGAATCGACAAAAGCATCAATAATTCCTAAGCGTTCTTTGGCGAGATTAAAATCTCTAGCTCTATCACTGTTTCTATCTTTATAAGGTCGTTGCAGGATATTTAAGAGCGATTTATCTTCAACCAAACTCATGGGATTAGAGCGACCATCAACAAAGATAGTTTCTAACATGGGAGGAAATAAAGCATCAACCCGCCGCTTCAAGGTTTTGAATTGGGAATTATCTAGTTTGTGGGTTGTTAAAACCTGCTTGACTGCTTCTAAATGGGTTTCCACGACAAAATTAAATCGGAAACCAAACCATTCTTTTCCTTTCGTAGCATCCCAAGTTTCATCGGTGCGCCAGACAGCAAAAGCTTTACCTCTATCATCCCAATTTATATGGCTGACAAGTGCTTCTATTAATCCTTCGCCAATGCGAAAGAGTTTAGTGCCAGAATTTTGGTTTGCTATCCGCCGATTGTAAGTCCCAAATTGGTCTGTATTATTATTCGCAAAGTGAGTTTTTAACTCGTCTAGAGAAACCAAAGTGCGCGTTGTGGGTTGATAACGCTTAATTTCTGCGGAATTGGGATTATTAACTGGTTTAAATCCCAGTGCGTCACACATCCAGCCTTCAACTGCTTGTTTGATTTCTACATGACTTGCATCGTAATCATCGAGGTCTTGAAAATACTGGGTGGTCTCTTCATCGAGAATATCAATTTCATCGAGTGCAGTTTGCTCACTAATTTTCAAGGTTTCAGCAGTGATTTGTTGCTGAATTGGCGAAATCATGGACAATAATCCCGCAGCACCTGATTGAAACAAAGCTGTTTCTAATTCTTGCAGTTTTTCATCTACATAAAATTGTAGACTGGCGATTGATCTTTCAAAGATGTCAAACCCATTTTTCAGAACTTGATACCAAGCATTTTGGGGACTATCTTCTAAGAAGGGACCAAGCAAGGCATAAGATTGAACTCCGATTTTACTACCAATGCGGTCAAATCTGCCAATTCTTTGTTCTAATTTATTGGGAGACGAAGGTAGGTCAAAGTGAATAAAGCAGTCGGCAAATTGCAAGTTTAGTCCTTCTTCTCCAGAGCGATCGCATACTAAAATAAAGCAGTCGGGGTTATTCTGGAATCTAGTTAAGTTTTCCGCAACTTTTTCGCGTGGTTCGCCCAATTGATGGCTAGCAATTGTCTCTGCACCAAAGCTATCAGATAAACGCTGCACAATTTGTTTACAAGATTGGACAAAACTTGTAAATACCACAATTTTCGGCAGAACGTCCCCAGGAATGGGTCTGCGAATTCTATGCTGTATCCTAGTGATTAATTCTGGCTTATTTCTGCGAACACTTGCGGAAATTTTGAAGTATGTAGCTAGTTGATTTAGTAGCACTGTATTCAAATTTTCTGTGCGTTCGCCCTCATCTACAGGCTGACGCAGAATTTTTAAACCCGATTGCAGAATTTCTTCTTCCCCTGAAAATTTAGGGGTTGTAGTTAAGATGCGAAGCTCATTTTCTTTGAACTCTGGGATGAGTTGAGATGGGGTTTTACCTGTTAAACGGGCGTTAATTACCTGTTCTAAAATCCCTAACCAAGTACCAGAAGCGAGGAATAACAGCAGAAAAATTTGCTGATAGGGCTGTTCTTTAGGGGCGGTGGTACGCCATTTTTCTATGAGTTCATGAAGATCAAGCGATCGCTCATCTAAATCATATTCTTCTTTTGGTGTCACATCCCGATCAAAGATGACATCTTCCACCGCAGCGCGACGGTTACGCAGCATTCGCCGATGTAGCCGATAGGTTTCACTAATGTGGCTACGAATGGCTGGGATAATTTGCTCTTTCTCAGTGGATTTGGCTTTTAGAGACTTTTCTAAATTGTCCGCCTGATTGAGCAAATACTCATCCTCTGCAAACAGTTTTCGCAGTTCTTTGAGATGACTTTTCAGAACAGTGTCATTTGCACCTTCTTGGAAAGAAAGGAGAAATCTGCCAATTTCTTGACAATTGTTGACTCTGGCGCGAAAACCTGCTAAATCATGCAATTTATAGGTGACTGGATCGAGCAGGTGCAACATGGCGAGAAAATCCTGCTCATGGTTGAGGACAGGAGTAGCAGATAATAATAGCAAGCGATCGCTTTTATGAGCCAAATTTTTACAAGACTCAAAGCGCTGACGCACAGCTGCATCCCTAGAAGTTGCCATAGCCGCAATATGATGGGCTTCATCTAAAATTAAGCAGCCGATATTTGCCTTCTGGTTAATTCTATGGACATCTTCAACCGCCAGCACCACCACCCGTTTACCAAAATGGGAGATGTAAAATTTATTTTCTAACTCAGCCCGCCATTGTGGCAGCAAATATTGTGGAACCAGCACCACCGCACCTTTTTTTGGTTCATCCAGGAGGAATTGTCGGAGAATCGCACCCGCTTCGATGGTTTTTCCGAGTCCCACCTCATCGGCTAATAAATAGCGCTGAATTGGGTCTTCCAGTACCCGCCGAACAACTTCAACCTGGTGAGGATAAAGTTCAATGTTCGCCGAAATCAACCCTCTCATCCCACGACTCATAGCGCGTTGTTTAATCAGAGATTTAACAAAAGTTAATCTTTTGTCATGAAAGTAGGGTGTTTCGTGACCCTTCATGGCCAGAGTTTCAATCGGGTCTGTGATGGGTATATTACAACGGACATAGATTTCTTGTTCCGTGGCAATTGTTGTCTTCTTGTCTGGCAGGTCAATTTGATACATTTCTGCATCTTCATCCCAGGTAGAAATGCGGCCAATTAACCATGTATCCTGTGTGGGTGAGCTAATGTAGCAACGGGTTTGAGGCTGAAGTTTAACCTGAGAGAGGGAATCTAAAGGTAAAGTTTTTTGGAGGCGTTGCCCTCCTGAGCAGAAATACTCAACCATCACATCAGGTTGAGATATGTCAGTAACTTTTCCTATTCCCAAATAGTTGTTCTGGGACTGCACCAGTGAACCAAGCTCAATCATAGTTCCAGTTATCTGAAGATCCTAAGAGAAATTACTACGCCAAGAGCAATAGCAGCTCTCCACACTAGCGTGATAACCCGGTTCTGGCAACTTGAATCAGAGGCAGGGGAGAAGAGGCAGGGGAGAAGAGGCAGGGGGGCAGGGTGCAGGGTGCAGGGGAGAAGAAGAAAGAGGGGCAGGGGGAGTTTAAAGATGTCAAATCAGATTAACTGTGAGGTTCTATCGCTATCATTAAGTCAGAACGAAATTAAAACGATACAAAATAGTTTCCTAAAAATAATCTTGGTAAAGATAAATAATGGTAACGACAGTTGTCGTAATTAACACTCTCATATCACTGGTATTACTCTACATAGCTTGGCGAGTGTGGAAACTAAAACAGTGGATAGGGCGCATAGCTGATAAACTAAACGCCTATGAACGTCATACTCATGCGGTATTGTATAAAGCACCTGAAAATATTGATCTTAGCCAGCAAAAGATTCATAACCTGCGCCAGGGAAACGAAAAGCTACAGGTACAAATCCAGCAAGTACGTCAAATTATCAACCTGTTATTGTTAGGAAAGCGATTCTGGGGTCGCTCTTTCGGCTGGATAGGGTTGACATCAAGAAAAAATCCAGTCGCCAAATAAAAGCAACATTTCCGGCTGATATATTGTCAAGATACATTAAATAAATAGAATCATTTGCATCTTGTTAGGGGAAAAATCACACCTAAAATGGGTGGAAGGAGAGAAACAATTAAGATGTCTAATAATCGTTCTGGAGTTTTTTTTGGCGGTTTCATGTTGGGAGCTACGATTGGTGCTTTAACTGGTTTGCTTGTAGCACCACGCACAGGGCGCGAAACGCGTAAAATTTTGCAAAAGTCTGCTAATGCTATTCCAGACTTGGCAGAAGATTTATCAACAAGTGTACAAATTCAGGCAGATCGACTTTCTGCCAGCGCCGTGAGAAATTGGGATGATACCTTGGAGAAACTGCAAGAAGCGATCGCGGCTGGTGTAGATGCTAGTCAACGCGAAAGCCAAAACTTAAAGCAGCAACAAGCTCAAAAAGATTCAGATTCTCTTTCCCAGCAATTGTAACGCTCATAAATGGCATAACCGTGATTGATCCCCTGTTTTGGTTGGGACTGTCTTTATTATTAGTCGCCGCCAGTCTAACTGCTGTATTAGTAGCGGCTATACCGGCTTTGCAGGAGTTAGCACGTGCTGCGCGCAGTGCAGAAAAGCTGTTTGACACTCTCTCACGGGAGTTACCACCTACTTTAATTTCCATCCGCAAAACTGGGATGGAAATTACAGACTTAACCGGTGATGTCAGTGAAGGTGTACAAAGCGCAGGTAAAGTCGTTAAGCAAGTTGACCAAAGCCTAGATAGTGCTAGAAAACAAGCTAAAAATGTGCAGATAAGTACTCGCAGCCTAGTTGTAGGTGTGAAAACTGCTTGGAAGTCCTTTACACGCCCAAAACCTGCGCGGCGAGCTGAACGCCTACCAATTAATGAAAAACCACCGCTAACGTTGCGAGAACGAGAAGCACAGAAGCAGGGGAGCAGGGAGCAGGGAGCAAGGGGGAGTTAGAAATACTTTAAACTTCCGGTTACTTCATAACCGTTCGTCTTCTCCCCAGTTTCCAGTCCCCAGTCCCCAAGCTTTGCTTAAATACCTTAGATTAGAGTAAAGTAAACAAGTGTAAAGAAGTATCAATTTTCCCATACTCTTTTAAAACAACTTGTTCACTTCTACTGTTTATATTCGTATAAGAACGTCCATGCAGTCTTGTTTTTGGCGACGCACTCTGGCATCTATTGCTGTATTTTTCTTGGCTGGGTCAATGTGGGTAATGCACTCACCTCCGGCACTGGCTTATGATAATCCTGACTTATTACCCAACTTTCAAACTCCAGTCATAGATTTAGCTAAAACTCTCACAGATATTCAAGAAGCAGAACTGGTCACTGATTTAGAACAATTTGAAGGTGAAACTGGCTGGAAACTGCGAGTATTAACCCAGTTTGACCGCACCCCCGGTCGAGCAGTGATTAATTATTGGGGTTTAGATGATAAAAGTATTTTGCTAGTTGCTGATTCTCGTGGCGGTAACATTCTCAGCTTTAGTGTGGGGGATGCCGTTTATGAATTTCTCCCCCGGACTTTTTGGATAGAATTACAAACCCGCTTCGGAAATTTGTATTTTGTCAGGGACGAAGGCGAAGACCAAGCAATTTTGCAAGCTTTAAGTTCAGTTAAAGGCTGTTTGCTTCAAGGTGGTTGCTCGGTGGTTCCTGGACTTCCCAAGGAACAATGGATACTGACACTGATTACTTCGGTTGTGGGGGGAATAATTTGTGGATTTGCGGCTCATCCCCAAAAAGAAGGACAGGTTTTTGCTTGGCAATGGGCGTTAATTTTTTCACCTTTGTGGGGAATTTTGTTTATTGCTTTTGGTATTGGCCCAGTGGTGACGCGCACTAGCGATTGGTTGCCTTTAGTTCGTAATATCTCTGGTTTTCTCATTGGCGCTTTAGTCGCCTTTCTGTCTCCTCTTTTGACTCGTCCATCTTCTAATGCTGAGTAAAAATCAAAATAAAATACTCAGCACTCAGCGTTCCTGAAGCTGATAAGCTGAAAGCTGGTATATCAGAGCTGAATAGCAATGGAATGGCACGTAACTGATGCTCAAAGTTTAGCAATCATTGATAGTGAAATAGGTGATCATGTTTTTTCACCCGCAGAGTATGAAATTGTCAGGCGAGTAATATATGCGACGGCTGACTTTGAATATAAATCTCTAATTCACTTTTCTGAACGTGCTTTACAAGCTGGTGCAGCAGCTTTGGCGGCACGTACGACAATTGTGGTAGATGTGCCGATGGTACAAGTAGGGATTGCCCAGGATATTCAAAATACTTTTGCTAATCCAGTTTATTGCAGTCTGGAAACAGTCACACGCCCCCAAAAAGAAAAGTCTCGTGCAGCTTGGGGAATTGAAACTTTAGCCAAGCGTTACCCAGAGGGTATTTTTGTCGTTGGTCAAGCGCAAACAGCCCTCACCGCATTGGTGGAGTTAATTGCATCTGAAGAAATTCAGCCGGCTTTGATAATTGCTACTCCAGTGGGATTTGTGAATGCAGATACTGCTAAGGAAGGCTTGCAGGACTCTCAAGTTCCTCACATCATCATTAACAGTCGCAAAGGTAATGCAGTTGTAGCATCTGCTATTGTTGATGGACTGGTAGATTTGGCTTGGCAAGCCTATGGACAGGAGAGAATAAAAAATTAGAAGATCGATCCCCAGCTAAAAGCCCACGCGCTTCTCAAAGTAGGAGAGTGTTAAGCCTCTTCTGCTCTACGCCTGCGCCGGGGTGGTCTTTCTTGTTGGTTGTTACGCAAACGGCGACTGACTTCATTAAAGAAATCTCTTCTCAGATAAGGATAGTCATTCACCCACAAGTCGTGACTGGGAATATATACATCGCTAAAGTCTTCAATACTGCTCAAATCAGAACGGTTTGACATGACAATCATTTCGGCAATTTGACCACGAACAATAACTTTGTGAGAATTACGTAGTGGTGCTTGTAACTCTACGGTAAATCCTGTATCGTCACCAATCTCTAAGTTAATCCGTTTTTCTCTATTTTCAACAATTACCAACTCACCTTTGTTGTTAACTGTTTCTTGTTTGCCCATTAATTTGTCTGTAATCCACCAATCTAGAACTCGACCACGAAAAAAACCACTGTATTTATAACGGCGGCATTTCACATTTCGGATACTTGCCTGAAACACGGGATACCACAGCCAAAAAAAAGCACCCATGACTCCAAGTAAAAATGTAATGGGGCCGAATTCTAGTCTCAACAGGACTTCCGCCAGCAGAATTATTGCTATGGCTATGACAGAAATTAACAGTCGCTGCAAAAAATTTGAAAATTTCCCGGCGTAGTATTTATACTGTGCGCCAGTACCAATGAAGGGGATGAGTTGTTCAAATTTTTTTCGAGTCAGTGGAACTAACATATAAGTGTTGAGTTTGTCAGTTAAAGTATTTTTTCTAATCCATACACTAAGGACTTGATCTGCAAGACTTTGCGAATTGCTAGCAGTACTCCTGGCATATAACAGGAGCGATCGCTGGTATCATGTCTTAATGTATAAATTTGACCGGGTGCGCCAAAAATCACTTCTTGATGGGCGATGAGTCCCGGTAGGCGCACACTATGAATTCTAATCCCTTCTTCTGCTAAACTGCCTCTGGCTCCTGGGATTTTTTCAGTTTCTTCTACAATAGCGGTGTTAAAAGGTTTACCGAGTTCTCCTAGTAATTGTGCGGTTTGAATCGCTGTCCCACTGGGAGCATCGGCTTTTTGGTTATGGTGGAGTTCAATAATTTCTACATGGTCGAAATATTGAGAAGCTGTGACTGCGGCTTGTTGTAACAGTACCATCCCAATGGAAAAGTTGGGAATAATTAGACAACCAGTACTAGCTTTTTCGGCAAAATCAGCTAGTTCTTGGAGTTTTTCAGGACTTAAGCCTGTAGTTCCGACTACTGGACGAATTCCGTAGGCGATCGCACTCCGAACATTATCATAAACTCCATCAGGATGGGTAAAGTCTACCATCACCCCTGGAGGAGATTGTCTATCGCCAGCTACATAACCCAGCATGGCTTCAAATTGGTTGGTAATTGGCACTTCTAAAGGTTCGCTTAAACCTGCCAATTCTCCAGCATCTTGGTCTTGATGTTCTGGGCTGGTGTCTATTGCAGCCACTAAGTTTAAATCCGGGGCTTGGGCTACAGCTTTAATGACTTCGCGACCCATTTTACCGGCCGCACCATTTACAATAACTGGGATAGGAGCTTGATTTGTCATAATTCGTAATTCGTAATTCGTAATTCGTAGTTTCGACTGTGGGTAATATTACTCGAATACTGGCGACCAAATTTCGGCAATGTTTACTTCCCAACCGGGGAGTAAATCTGGCAAAGTCAGGACATCACCATTTTGTAATCCTATTTTCTCATTAGAATGGTAAACTTCCATAGTTCTGGTTCTAGGGTCAATTAAAATGCCGATTTGAGTCCCCAGGCTGATAAATTCTTGGATTTTTTCGCGGAGTTTATCTAGGGAATCGGTTTTATATTTTACCTCAACTACTAAATCAGGTAGCAATTCGGCATAATCTTCTGTAGAACGTTTGAGCCTATCTGCTCGGATAAATGATACATCGGGAGCGCGTAAATCTTTGTTAGGTAGTCTAAAGCCAGCACTGGAACCCGTTACACGTCCTAGCTGCCGTGGTCTCACCCAATTACCTAAAAGTCGCGCAAACTCAGTTCCTACTTCTTCTGACTCGTAACCCGATGGACTCATAACAATTACGTTCCCGTCTACCAATTCCATGCGATAGTCAGGATGAGCTGCTTGCATTTTCTCTAAGTCTTGGACAGTCAGAGACATAAGACCTCCTGAAATACCTAAATATATCTTGGCATTTTTGGTAAAGAGTAATTTATCAGCTGTGCAGAATTTTTTTTAGGTCAAATTCTGACGCAGATTATATGTGCAACTGCTATGAAAATGATTATCATTTAATTATGAGTATACCGATGATTACTGTTGTTGCTGGCCCGGCGGGTTGTGGCAAAACTACTTGGATTTGCCAACAGCTACGTAATACAGCTACTGCGGAAAATGTAATTTATTTTAGCCCTGGAACTGGTAATGTCCCTATTGACCAGATTCGCCTGAGTGCGGAGTTTCCAGAGGTAAAAGTTTTTAGTGATGGACAAGAAGTAGAATTTCTCAACCAGCTAGCAGGGGCTGAGACGATTTATATAGAACTAGGATTTTATTTAGAACTAAAAACAATTGAGCAAATTGTCGGAAATGTTCCATATCAGTCTGTTGCAGTATTACCGCCACAGATGAAAGATTCGGAATATCACGCCTGGGCTGAGAAAGTTGTCAAAGGGCTAGATATTGAGACCAGTATTAGCCTAAGTCAGATTTGGCGATCGCCTACCAATGGTCAAGTTATTGACGAAGATAGTTTAAATGAGTTTTGGTATGAACTATCTCACGGTGCTTATGGTACAGTCAGCCGTGCTAAGGGAATTTTTGATGCTGCTGATGGGCGATCGCTATATGCGGATTTTGTCGCGGGTGTACCGACCACAGACTTTCTGGAATTAGACTTACCACGCCACTTAGAAGGAAGACCGCAGCGTTTTAGTGGGATCGAAACCTGGGGCGAAAACTTGGATGAGTCTGCTATTAGACAAACATTACAAGATTGCTATTTATCCGATAGTGCGATCGCGCAATACCAAGAACAAGTAAGACAAATTCTAATTGAGGAGACTATACAGTGAAAATAGCAGTCATGTCATGTATTCATGGCAATTACGAAGCATTAGATGCCGTCTTATTAGATATAGACCAGCAAAAAGCTGATAAAATCTTTTGTCTGGGCGACTTAGTAGGATATGGGCCTCATCCCAACGCCGTAGTTACACAAATTCGGGCTTTAGACATTCCCACCTGCATGGGTTGTTGGGATGAAGATATCGTCGAAGGCTTGAATGCTTGTGATTGTAGTTATCCGTCTTTATTAGCTGAAAAACGGGGAAAAATTGCTCACGAGTGGACAAATAACGAAATACATCCAGAACACCGCGAATTTTTCGCCCAACTACCCCACAGTTTACGTGAGGAAAATTTAGCCTTCGTTCATGGTAGCCCCCATAGTAACCACGAATATTTATTACCAGAACTTGATGCCTTTGCCGCCTTAGAGCGCGTACTATCCACAGAAGCAGACGTGCTTTTTTGTGGACATACTCATGTGCCTTACGTGCGTAATTTAGACGGAGGTAGTTTAAAAATTCGTGTCCAAGGGCAGGAAAAACCAGCAGCAGAAAAGAGCTTTAATGCTTCCCTGAAAAGGATTGTCAATGTTGGTTCTGTTGGCGAACCTAGACATGGACGACCTAATGCAACTTATGTAATTTACGACACAGAAGACCAAAAAGTAAATTTACGAGAAGTACCTTACGACTATCAAAAAACCTGTGCCGCAATCATTGAAAAGGGTTTACCGAAAATTTTTGCTTGGCGTTTAGCCCAAGGCTTGGAATTTGCGGAAAGGGCTGATGACCCGACTCATGTTTGTACCAGGTAAGGGACTGAGGGGAAGAAGCAAGGGTGCATGGGGGAAGCTTTTTCCCAATAACTAATGACTAATGACCAATGACTAATAACTAAGAAATGAATAAGTGGGCAATTATCAGCGGAATTGAAGGTAATTTGGCGGCTTATGAAGCTGTAATGGCGGATATTAAGCGTCAAAATAATGTCGAGGCTTTGTATATTTTGGGCGATTTAGTGGGGCCTCGGCGCGAAACTGAACAATTAGTCAAACGAGTGCTAAACCCCCAACGTGGAGAACTGGAACCACTGATTTGTAAAGGTTGGTGGGAAGAACAGTGTTTTATTCTCCACGGACTGGGGGGAACTGGTGAACCTACAGAATTAATGGAAAAATATGGCGGAGAAACAGTTAAATTGCTGTGGGAATCCGTTTCTCGTCCGATGGCGCAATGGTTAATGACCCTAGACTTTGGTTTTTTTGAACTGGATTCTTTGTTAATTCACGGGACAACGGTAGGAATTGACGAGGAACTGACCCCAGACACGCCCCCGATTCAAATGCTAGACCGCTTATCACGAATGCAAGCCAATAACTTGTTTTGTGGTCGTTCTGGCTTGGCTTTTCAATATCAGCTACAAGCAGGGTCAATCACTACGGGAGTCACAACCCTAGATAGTCCAGCATCCCCCCAAACTGTACAAATCTCGGCGCGTCAGGTTATCGGGGTGGGTAATGTCGGCAGAAAGCCAGGGGAAGCAATTTATACTCTCTATTATCCAGGGACGAATCATGTAGAGTTTAAAACTGTCCGTTATGGTATGAGTAAAGGTTTTCAGTCCCAGTCAGATGTCACACCTAAAATAGCTACTAGCTAAGACATGAAGGTTTGTAGTGAGGACTTTAGTCCTCTCCCTCTTCTAGTTCAAAGAATGATTTCGGATTAATTTAACTTGTGGGCGCAACCTTCCAAAACCATATCGCCCCGGATGAACAGTGATGAGTAAGGATGTAAACCGTCTGACATGGTATCACTACATCCCTTGGATTTGCGGATAATCAACATAGTATTGTTTCCATCTTCCAATTGATACACTCGCACTGTCTCTGGTAAACGACCATCAGCGGACAATGGTTTGACATAAGGAAAAGTCAGCTTTTCGTCGGTTGCTAATGAAGAATAGGCAATTTCACTGGGACTAACATCGACAGTCCAAAATGGTTCATTACCAAAAGCTTGAAATTTTGCATTTTCGGTAGTCTGATTGCTGGAAATTACTTGATTATTGTGATTATTAGTGCTGTTGGCTGGTAAGCAACCACTCAGTCCCAATAAAAGAGTGCAAAAAATTACAGTTTTCATGAAATCAAGAATGTATCACAACTTATTCAGTTTATCTATAATTACTTAAGCCGTCAGGTTTAATTTTGGATAAATGCCCTGGTTTCAGCCTGTTGAGTGTCAAAATGTTAGATGTAAAGTTTATTTGCAAAGTCAGTTATGCCGAAAGCAATTTGGAATGGCACTGTGTTAGCCGAAAGTGATAACACCATTGTTGTAGACAATAACCATTATTTTCCAGCCGACACTATTAAGAAGGAATATTTCCAAGAAAGTAATACCCACTCTACTTGTCCTTGGAAAGGTGTTGCTAGCTACTACAGCATCGAAGTTGATGGACAAACCAACAAAGATGCCGCATGGTACTATCCTAGTGCCAAGGAAAAAGCTAAGAATTTTGAAGGCTATGTTGCTTTCTGGAAAGGTGTCAAAGTTGAGGCTTAGTTTTTAGTTAAAGTTTGTAAAAAACGTGACTTAAAACTCATGTGTTTTCTCGGCTATGATTTACACTCGATTATAGTCAAATACTAGAACATAGCAAAATATATGGTGTCTGAATTGTTTCAATTACTGTATATTTTGCTATATTTCGGGCATAAAAAATTTACCAAAAGTACATTAAGTCTATTAATTTTACTAATTTTGCGCGATCGCTTGCACTGAATCCTACTCATAAATTATGGTATTCTCAGTAATAATCGCTACATTTTTATTCAGGATAAATACCAAAGATATTTGTTAGTAATTCATTACCGCAACTCAAAATAGAATTAGGGATTAATCAACAATTTTAAGTAATTTTTTATTATATAACCAGCAATTGATTAAGTTGATTTTTTAGAGTAGAAGCATGGAATTTTGCGTTTCTATTATTTGGGAAGATAGATAATAGAATTAAAGTACATTAGTTACACAATATCATTTGTTAATGTAATAATACTAAGGATTGCCAATAATTGAATGAACAAGTGTTAATACGAAGGAGGAAGTGCCGTGACAAGTTTGAATAACTACGAAGCAGAATTAGCTGAGGAAGAAATTTTAGGTGAAGAAGACAATGATGAAGAACAAGACGAAAAAGTTACTTTCCAGTACGATCCTGAAAAAATTAACATTGTTACAAGGGAGCCAACTATTGAGCAATTACTCAGAAGAATTGACGAAGAAGCGCTTGATTTAGCACCTGATTTTCAACGACAAGCGAATATATGGACTCCAGAAGCAAAAAGTAAATTAATTGAATCTATTCTGATTAGAATTCCATTACCTGCTTTTTATATTGATGCTACTAATGAAGATGAATGGGTGGTTGTAGATGGATTACAAAGATTGTCTGCTCTCAAACAATTTATGATTGATAAGAGTAAGAAGAGACTTAAATTAGTTGGATTAGAATACTTAAAAGAACTTAGTAATAAAACCTATGATGAATTAGAGCGAAGATATCAACGTCGCATTTTAGAAACTCAAGTTACAGTTTATTTAATTGAAAAAGGTACACCTTTGGAAGTAAAGTATAATATTTTTAAACGAATCAATACGGGAGGTGTACCTCTTTCTAATCAAGAACTACGCCATGCTTTGAACCCTGGACAAGCTACAAAAATTTTGGCTAATCTAGCTTCTTACCCAGAGTTCAAAAAAATTGTTACTCTTAGCGAACCTAAAATAAAAAGAATGGATGATAGGGAGTTTGTAGTAGGGTTCCTCGCTTTTTATCTAATTTCTTATCAAGAATATCAATATGAAACTAGAGAATCTTTCCTTAGTAAAGCTTTATCTAAAATCAATAGTCTTTCTCAGGAGGAAATAAAAAAAATAGAAGCAGATTTCAAAAAAGCAATGATTGCAGCATTTGATCTTTTTAATGAGAATGCTTTTCGCAAGCTTTCTAATAAAAGTAGAAGAAAATTTCCACTTAATAAATCTTTGTTTGAAGTTTGGTCTGTAAATTTTAGTAGGTTAAGTATAGGAGATATTCAAACTTTAAAAACTAGAAAACAAAAACTTGTAGATACTTTTATTCATTATGTAGATAATGATCCTGATTTTCTATCATCAATATCCCAAGTTAAAAATAAAATTGAGCATAGATTTAAAACAGTTGAGCAAATTATTAAAGAGGTATTATCATGATTAGTTGTCTGAAGTTGACAAATTACAAAGCTTTTGAAAATCAATTACTCGAATTTAAACCCCTAACCTTACTTTCGGGTCTAAATAGTACGGGAAAATCTTCTGTACTGCAAGCGCTACTTTTGCTGCGTCAGTCTTATCAACAAGAATTATTGCCGAATGTTGGTTTAGCATTGAATGGTGAATTAGTCCGTATTGGTACTGCTCAAGATGCCTTTTGTGAAAGGGCTAAAGAAGATTATCTAGGTTTTGAAATCACTTGGAGTGATCAAAAAACAGGAATTTGGTGTTTTAGCTATGATCCAATTAAAACAGATGCAGATATTTTAAATAATTTAGATTCACACTCTTATAGTGATGCGGGTATCTATGGTTTCAAAAGTGTTTTTAACAAAAAATTTCACTATTTACAGGCGGAACGACTTGGACCAAGAACATCTTATGATATGTCTGATTATCAGGCGCGACGACTTGGACAGCTAGGTTCTAGAGGTGAATATACAGCACATTTTCTAGCAATTAATCAGGATAAGGATGTTCTTCAAAGTAAACTAAGACATCCAATGGCGAAATCTAATAGTCTTAGCAGCCAGGTTGAAGGATGGATGAGAGAAGTTAGTCCTGGAACAAGAATTAAAATCAACTCAAATTCAGATATAGGTTTGATGAGTTTGCAATATTTCTATGGAGATAGCAACCCCTATCGTACTACTAACGTCGGATTTGGAATTAGCTACACATTACCAATTATCGTAGCAATTTTAGCATCTGATCCTGGTACACTAATTCTAATAGAGAATCCAGAAGCACATCTACATCCTAAAGGGCAAGTGAAGATGGGTGAGTTATTATCACTTGCCGCTAGTTGTGGAATTCAAGTAGTAATAGAAACTCATAGTGACCATGTTTTAAATGGTATTCGTGTTGCTGTTCATCAAGGTCAAATTAAGCCGAATGATGTTCAATTACATTATTTTCTTAAACATGATAAACAAGGACAGGATATTACAGAAGTAGTATCTCCTCGTATTGATAGCAATGGAAGAATTGATAAATGGCCTGATGGTTTCTTTGATGAATGGGAAAAGAGTTTAGATATTTTACTTGAGCCTGCGGGGGAATAGAAGATGGATTTTGATTTGATATTAAATGAGTTGTCTCTGCGAAATCCTGCTCCCAATGAACAAGAAGCACAGCAAAGAATGTCTGAGCTAATTAAGACGATACAGGCTGTTAAAGCTCAGGGAGTGAAAGTAATTCTTCGTACTAAAGAGGATTTTTATACAACAATACTTGCACCTAACTATCCTCTACGTCGTTGGCTTAATGATAAGAATATAAATCAGATTGAGCGGCAATATATAAAAATTCTTGCAACTACATCACCTTTCTCAACTGATATTGTAAATTCTGAAGTCCAAGATATTGAAAATAATGCTAGCTTGTTTGAATTTCGTCATCAAGGAGAAATGGCTATTGGGCTTGGTATTGCTTATGTCCTGGAGACAATAGCAATTAGCTTACTCTCTGAAGAATGCTGGGATTGTAACCGCCTAGAAATAGAATTTATATCGCTTGACGAAGATAAAGAGATAGTACATGAACTTGTGAAAATTTTCCATGTTAGTCGTAGCACTCATGTACAAGAACACGCCAATCTGATTCAAAAAATTCAAGAGCATATTTATCGACAAGTTAGCAATGGGGTGGAAATGTGGAATCGCAGGGAAGAATTATTTCCTAACCTAGAATTTTGTCATGCTGTTAGAAGACAATTGGAAGATATCCGTACTGGACAGTTGGAATTACAGCCTGTTCTGAAGAAATTATTTGAGCTTCAGAAATGCTGTGAAAACTGGAATAATGGTTCTTTCAATACCGAAGGGTATCCTCTTGAGGAATCGGGAGAGAGTCAACCAACCCTTGAAAAGTATTTTAAGGAAAGAACTTTTCTTTGTCCTGATGGTAAAGAACGCTTATTTGAACGACATATTAAATTGAGGGTTTGCAATTGGCGAATCCATTTTTTTCCAGAACAACCAGTTTTTCCAGAACAATCAGGGACAGTTATTATTGGTTATATTGGTCGGCATCTTCCTACAGTAAAGTATCGGACGTAATTTTTAAAATCTGTTTTTCCTCTTCATAATTAAATCTTAAATTTAATTACATCTCTTTGCTTAATTATAAGTGGCTGTTTCGGGAACATTACCAATAATTTCTGCCAGGGTTTGTAATAATTCTTGCTCGTTATAGGGTTTAGAAAAATACGCCCGCGCTCCTAATTGCATGGCTAATTGGCGATGCTTATTACTACTACGAGAAGTCAGCATAGCTACTGGTATATGTTTCATCTCCATACTTGAGTTCATGCGACCTAAGAAGCCATAACCATCCAGGCGAGGCATTTCAATATCACAAATTATAGCTGCAACTTTTAAACCACTTTCCAGCTTTTCTAAAGCATCTTGACCGTCTTTAGCTTGTTCTACCTCATATCCTCCTTTTTCGAGAGTCAAGGCTAAAAAGCGGCGAACATTAATTGAGTCATCAATGATTAAAATTGTGCTTTTCTGATGTGTAGGTGTCGCTGATATTTTATTGTTATCAATGAAAAGAAAGGGCGTTTTTAACCGGACTGATGGTAATTGATTATTTTTAGGAGTCCGCTGATTGGTAGCAATCCAATATAGTAAATCGTTGGTGTTAACTAATGCTAATACTCGACCATCACCCAGAATTGTGCAGTTACTAAAACCTGCGGGTAAAGGTATATTACCCTCGACTTGGCGGATGGCTACTTCTTGTTCACCCCAGCAACGGTCTACTTGGATGGCGACTTGCTGATTATTGCCTTTAACTATTAAGACACTGCTAGCATCTATGGCTGGACGAGTTTCTAGTTCTGGGTTATCGTAGCGTGGGCAATTAAACTCGAAGTAGCGACCCAGGCGAATCAGTGGTAATGTCGCGTCTTGCCAATTAATGACTTCGCTATCTGCTATTGAAAATATTTGCTCGTTTGGCAGTAAAAATATTTCGGAAATTACTTCTGTGGGAAATGCCAATAACATTTTATTGCTTTCTACTAGCAGAACTCGCGCTACGGAAAGTGTAAATGGTACGGTTAAAGTAAAGGTAGTGCCAACTCCTAACTCAGTGTTAACTGTAACATCTCCGCGAACTGATTTTAGGTTATTACGCACGATATCCATGCCAACACCGCGACCAGATAAGGCGGTTACTTCGTCGGATGTGGTAAATCCTGGTTCAAAAATTATTGATAATATTTCTTCTTCACTAGCATCAGCGACTAAAGCAGCATCTAAACCCATATCTATGGCACGGGAACGAATTTTTTCTAAAGAAATGCCCCGACCATCATCACGCATAGTAATAATTGTGCGATTACTGTGGTGGGTAGCTGTGATTTCAATTAATCCTTGTTCTGGTTTACCCAACTCCCGGCGAGTGCTAGGGTCTTCGATACCATGATCAAAGGCATTTCTTAATAAGTGCATTATCGGCTCATTTAAAGCTTCTAAAATGCTGCGTTCAATTAAGATTTTCTCACCTTCAACTTGCAAATGAACATTCTTTCCATACTCAAGATTTAGGTCACGCAAAGCTCTAGGAAAACGCTCAATTAAATCGGATAATGGACGCATCCGAATGTGAGTAAGTTTTGTTTGTATTTGTTTGGATGTTTTATTAAGTTTCCGAGCTATTTGGTCTGTATCGTCAACACTTAATTGAATATCTGTAGTGACTTCCTGGACTTGAATAATGGTTTCCATAACTTCCTGCGATCGCAGGTCTAATTTGCTATGGCGATCCATTTCTAAACTATCCATTTCTGGGATATTTTCTACATAATTTGATTCTGAAAATTCACCGCTATTCCTCTTGGTAACTTTATCGTATGCTGTACGTAATTCATAGTTTTCTCGGTCGAGTGTTTGCACTCGCTGATTGAGACTCCGCACAAGTTTGCGTAATTTTTCTAGTTGGGAATTTAACCCATTACGCTGGACAGTTAATTCCCCAAATAAATCATTAATTTGTTCTAACTTTTTACTAGCAATTCGTACAGTATTTTCTGAAGTATCCCGCTCTTTGCTAACAGTAATTTGCTCATCTGTGTGGTCGAATAAATTTTCATCTATTGTGGTATTTTCGGGATAAACCACTGCACTTGATTCGGGAATATGCACAGATGTTAAGTCATCTGTATCTTCTGCATCTTCAATAAATTCGGCTATGGCATCAGGCGTGGGCTGTGGTGGATTGGAGATATAATTTGCTACTGTATCTACATCAAGTTTTGTGGGTAAACTATCTCGTTGATCTGTTAAGATCAAAGCCTGCGATCGCCGCCATGATTGCAATGCTAATTGAGCAATTTCGGGAATGCGATCGCTAGTCACAGTGCCGATATAATGCCCTATGGATTCACAAAGACTCGTAAAGGCTGGTAATTGTAGCATTTCTCCCAAACCGCCCAATTCAGCCGCCATAATGGCTACTTCTTCTTGTAAGCAAGGCTGGGCGCTATCTGCCAATACCGACTCTAGACGCTGCAAACATCCTTCCACTTCTGTTTCAAACAGCATGGGGACAATATCTTGCCCATCTTCTGGCGATAACATAGTAGAAGCATCTTCAGGGGTGGGTTCACCCAAGAGACTACGCAGTTCATCAAATACTGGATAACAAAAGCTACTTAACCACTGGTCTTCTATCTCATTTCCTTGTGATAGTGATTCGACTATCTGCCGTAACCAGTCAACTCCAGAAAGTAGTAAACTTGGTAACTGCGTGTCAATATCGCGAGAATTTTTGCGAGTTTTTAAGACTTTAAAAGAATCTTCCAGACGATGAGATAAATCACTCAGCGTCCTAAACCCCATCATTCCAGCACCACCTTTGATAGAATGCGCCGCGCGCAGTGCAGCATTAATTCTATCTAAATCAATGCGGTGACTGCTGTCAATTTCCAGCAACACCGCTTCTAATGTATTTAGGTAATCTCTTGCTTCTTCCAGAAATTGCATCTGGATTTCCAGTTCTTTATCCTTTGACATAGTGTTTATTATTTAGTCATTCGTTATGAGTTAAATATTTCTCAGCAATCGATTACTCAATACCAATTTTTGCTTATTTTCTTCCTTAATTAAAGTGATTATTTGGCAATTCCTGATGTCTCCTTGGTGACTAATGAATCACGAATAATTTACTTAACTAACTTTGAAAGATTCCATAGTTTCTTGTAACTGCTGGGAAATCTCCACCGTTTGATGCAGAGATTTGGAAACCACAGATGAAGAATCGCTGGTACGTTGTGAAATAGCGGCGATATCTTGCATCAATTCACTCACAGCTTGGGATGTCTGTAACTGAGATGCAGTTGCAGTAGAAATTGACTGTACCAAAAAATCAATCTGTTGCGATACGTCCAAAATTTGACTCAGGCTTTGCTTCGCCTCATCGACAACCTCTGTCCCTGCCATTACTTGGGAAGTTCCGATTTCCATAGCTTGCACCACTTCGCTGGTTTCCCGTTGAATATTCTCGACAATTTGCTCAATCTCTTGAGTAGCTGAGGCACTACGGAGGGCTAATTCCCCTACTTCTTCCGCAACGATAGCAAAACCTTGTCCTTCTTCACCAGCGCGGGCGGCTTCAATACTGGCGTTGATGGCGAGTAAGTTGGTTTGGGTGGCGATTTGGTTAATTAAGGACACCACACGCGAAATTTGTTGAGAAGATTCTCCCAACCGCTTGACTTTCTTCGCAGTGTCATCAACGGTTTCTCGCAAACCTAGAATATTCTCCACTGTCAAAGCCATCGCTTGTCCACTCTTCGTAGCAGTGTTGGTAGCATTATTGGCAATGATTGCCGCTTTTTGGGCGTTTTCAGCGACAATTTTCATAAAATCAGTCATTTGGTCAACAGCGTCCAGAGTACGGTTGATTTCCGCCGCTTGAGTAATTGCGTCCTCTGCTAGTTGGCTGATTGCTGTTTCGTTAGCACCAATTGCGCCATTTACTTGGGTAGCTGCTTGTTTAACTTGGGTGACAATATCTCTGAGATTTTCGACTATGGAATTAAAAAAGTCGGCTACAGTCCCAATTTCCCCAGCCGTTACCTCTGCGCGTACTGTCAAATCACCACTAGCAGCACCTTCTACTTGACTGAGTAGTTCTAAAAGTTGCATTTGCAGTGTTGGTTCAGAACCCTGTTCCCCAGGATTTCTGACTGTTTTTTGTTGAGATAACACCTGTAATTGGACGGCTATTTGGTTAAAATTATCACTAATAACTCCTAATTCATCTTGGCTTGCTGTTTCCCAACGGGTATGGAATTCGCCTTGAGCCAGTTTTGATAAAGCCGTAGCCGCATTTAAAATTGGTTGTGTACTACGCTTGACTATCCAAAGTGCGATCGCAGATGCAATTAATGCTAATAGTACTGTGCCGATGGCTATTGTTTGTAACAATTGTCTTTGAGGCGCAAAGGCAATTGCTGTATCTGTAGTCAAAAGTAATTGCCAGTTTAAATTAGGTAAGCCCTCCAGTGTGGTGGATGAAACATAACTGATTAACTCTGGCTTTTGATTAATTGTGTGAATCGCTGTAAAATTATCTACTTTATTGCTTGTTTTGAGATTAGCTAATCCGGGATATTCTGCACCTAACAATTCTGCTTTTGGACTTAGGAAAACTTTCCCTAAACTGTCGAGTAAATAATATTCACTGCCATTAGCTGTATAGTTCTGATTCATCTCTGCTAAAGATTGTACAGGCATACTGGCACTAACCACAGCGATGGTTTGACCTGTGACTGCATCTTTAACGGGTGTACCAATATTAATCACTGATTTTTCGGGCTGACTAATCACAGAAGCATCTTTTTGGAGAATCTCCTGAAAATTTTTCGTGTCTATGGCATTATCTAGTGGTGCGCCTGTAGATTTCAGAATCAAGTTACCAGCAGGATTAAAAATGACAATGCTGTTATAAGCTTTGTGAGTATTGACAAAGCTATCTAAAAATACTTGCTTGTCGGAAATAGTTGTATTTATATTAACTGCGGTATTTGTCAAAAATAGTGAATTGGAGATGATTTGAATATCTTCATATCGCCCCAACATAAAGCGGTTAATTTGTTCTGTTAATCTGGTAGCTTTCGCTGCATGAGATTGGTTAATTTGCTTCCTCATCGATTTATGAGCCAAGCTATAAGCGATCGCACCCATGCCAAATGTTGGTAAAGTAGTGATGGCGATCGCTAAAATTGCCGCTTTCGTACCTAAACTGAGTCGTTGAATATATTTCACCACATAATTCCAGTAATAATTATTAGTTGTGTCTATATTATACTTACTTGACACGTCTACCTGACTACCAGTATTTTTTTTCGATGGAGTAAAAAGATTCCGACTTTGAAGTTTATTCCTCTTAGCCTTGTCAGTTCGATCAAACATACTGTAATTTGATTTAATATATTCAAGAAAACACTAATAATCTAATTTTTATTAGTACCTAATTATTGTGTAAAATAGGAGAATACGCAAGAGATTGTGCATCTAAAACCAGCAATGTTTCTTCTTCTTGAACAACACATCCACGTAGATAAGGTACTAAACTAGATGCTACTTGTCCCACCGGAGACTGAATATCATCAGACATAAATTTAGTTATACCTTTAATCTCGTGAACAACCAAACCTAAAAGCAGTGACTCTACCTGAATCACAATAATATTATATTGCCTTAATCTACTATCTAAAAATTCTAAATTAAGCATTCTCGGTAGATCAATTGCCCAAATTATGTGACTCCGCCAATTCATTAAACCTAATATACAAGGCAGCATATTTGGCATCGGAGTTATAGACTCGACTGGCAAAATCACTGCTTCTTGAGTATGATTCATGGATATATTAGCAGTAGTCTGTTGATTTAACTTAAACTTGAGATAGCTATTGACAAAGTTATTTTGATTTGGTTGTTGAGCAACTATAATTTTAGAATTGTTCATGAGTTTAAAACACTACTGATTTAATAGCACGCAAAAGCTGTTCGCGTGTATATGGCTTGGTCAAATAGGCATCAGCACCCTGTTTCATTGCCCATAATCTATCAATTTCTTGATTTTTAGAACTGCAAATAACTATCGGGACTTTTTGAGTGGTCGGATTTTTTTTGAGGGAACGGCACAACTCAAATCCGCTCATTCCTGGCATCACAACATCTGTAACAATTGCATCCGGTTGTTCTGATAATACTTTTTCTAAAGCTTCTTTTGCACTAGCAGCCTTAATTACGTTGCAACCACTATCTTTAAGATAGTAGCTCATTAGTTCTAATTCGCTGGGTGAATCTTCTACAATCAAAATTTTGCCCACTAAGGTAACACTCATACTTCAATCTCCTGCAAAAATAAATTGTATATTAATCAAACTGATTTATCCTGCTAGATGTGGCTAAATCAATCTAGATATTTAAACACAATTTTGAGTAAATCCGCTTGTGTAAAAGGCTTCGTCAAATATCCAGATGATCTGACCATTTTTGCTTTGGCTTTGTCGATAAATCCTGTTCTGCCAGTTACCATAATAATCGGGATATTCTTAAAAGCTGAATGCCTCCTTAATAAAGAACACAACTCATAGCCGTCTAAATTGGGCATTTCCACGTCTAGTAAAATTAAGTCTGGTTTACTACGAAGAATTTGCATTAATGCTTTTACCGGATCGTTTATTGTGACAACTGCAAATGTATTACCATCCAAAAAAAGTTTTATAGAATTCAGCACTGTTTGACTATCATCAATACAGGCAATTGTATATAGGTTTTTTTTCAAGCCCGGCTGAGATTTTTTTGTATTCCTCTTGTCAAAAGTTTTACTTTTTTTTGGTCTAACATTTGTGGAAGTTAACACAGAAGAACCCTGACCAGCTTGAACTTGCGACTGGATATTTTGCCGCTGTTGTAACTGCTTGTGACAGTATTCAACCAATAAACGCAAGTCTAAATAGCAGAACTTTGGTAATTCATCCCAGGAAGCCTCAAGAGAAAATTCATAATTTCCCTCTTTTAAAACCAGAAATGTTTCAAGTACTTCTTTCGCTAATTCATATATCAGGGTTTCTGCTTGTGCGGGGGTAATATATTCCTGACTTGTTAACCAGCAAATAGCTTGGTAATCTGCATATTGCATAGACTGGTGTTCATTTTTCGGTTCAAACATCAGCCGCATTTGCACGCGAGTGGCACTGTTAAGAGTGGGAATTTCTTGACTCAATCGCTGTAAGTGATGATCAAGACGTTCAAACAGTCTATCTGAGTAAGAGGCGTAAGTCAGTTTACCGTCTTCTATATTAATTGACCAAGAAGCCGTTTTAGTAAATACGCGTAAGCAACCAGTCGCATGGCGGCTAGTTAGTTGTGCTAATAGAGATAAGGGATGTAGTTTCTGAGGTAACCGGTAGCCAGTTAGAGGAGTCGTGCTCATTTTGCTTTTATTTCTTCAGCTAAATTTATACAGTAGCTGTGCCACATTTCCCAACAAATTTTAGTTAATAGCTTTTTGTAGTATCAAATACAAAAGTTTCACGACAGAATTTGTGGTTAGACTCAATGAAAACATCGTTTTTTCCGATGATTACATCTCATGAATTAGACATTCAAAGTAAATTTACTTACTTGTATTGAGATTGCTTGATATATTTGGCGAATCAGCCCAGAAAAAAACAAGGCTAAATAAAGCCTCTGACTCTTAAGTGTAAGTGATAGCCATGTAAATAGTACTGCTAATTTAACAAAAATCAACTGCGGCTTTCTCTGTATTTACACTTAAATTTAAGCAACTGGGCGAATCTGAGGTATTTTTTTTAGTAATATTAAGGAATATTGAGATATATTAAGCATAAAACATATTTCAACTTTGTATGAATGCAATTGTCTGGATATATACCAGCAAGCATCAACCCATAATCGTTGCTAGGGATTCAATTTTCTCAGGGCTTTTGAGAAAGATACGTAGGGGTGGGTATGGCTACGCCACGCAAGCTATCACAGATATGTTCAAATACAAATGATATATAAATATTATCACCCATAGAGAGGGCTAGCAAGAGCGGGTTTACCAATTTAAAGCTGAAAATCAGGAACTCTCTCGCCAAAACACCGTAAAAAACCTCAGTCTTTACCAAAGTTTAGTGCAGGTGAGACCCATTTTTAAATTAATATGCAAAATAAACCCCCAGGCATTTTTTGCTGGGGGCTAATCAAATTTTCAAAAGTGCGGATGAAAGGACTTGAACCTTCACTCCTTTCGGAACTAGAACCTAAATCTAGCGCGTCTGCCAATTTCGCCACATCCGCATCAGTTTTTAATACTAGCACAGAAAATATTCTATGGGAATAGGAAAGGGAAAAATAATTTTCCCCATCCTCAATTCACCTACATTACCGCCACACGAGGCAAACGATGCTTAAAGCCGCAGAGAATTTCCCAAGAAATAGTATTTAATTTTTCTGCCCAATCGTTAGCTGAGATTTGTTCTCTGCCTTGTTCACCAAGTAGGGTGACTATTTCCCCTTCTTGTAAATCTGGAATAGCACTAACATCCAGCATCAACTGATCCATTGTAATTGTGCCAATTTGTGGCACGCGTTGACCACGAATTAAAACTTGCATTTTCTGGGAAAGATGACGCGGAACTCCATCAGCGTAACCGATACCAACCACAGCTAGGCGCATTTCTTGGGGTGTAATAAATTTTTGACCGTAACTGACACCAGTGCCGGCGGCGATTGTTTTGACGTGAGTCACACGCGCCTTCAGTTGCAAAACAGGCTTGAGGTTAACTACATTTTGTAAATGAGCCGCAGGATAGAGTCCGTAAATAGCTAAACCTGCGCGTACAATGTCGTAATGTAAGGCGCGATGCGTGAGAGTGGCGGCGGAGTTGGCTAAATGCAAGCAAGGTGGATTAATTCCTATTGTTTTGACTTGAGCGATCGCCTGCTCAAATCGTTTATGCTGTTCTTGCATGAGGGTGGGATTAACGTCATCTGCTGTTGCCAAGTGGGAATAAATACTAGCAATTTCAAGATGAGGTAAATTCTGGACTAACTGCACAAACTCCGCGGCTTCTTGCCAATTGGTTCCCAGCCGAGACATTCCCGTATCTAATTTAATGTGTACGGATAGGGGAGAACCATGATTGATAGTTTCTAAAATATTGGAAAAAATTAGCGCTTGTTTCGGACTGCATAGAGTTGGTTGAAGTTTCCAGTGAGCGATCGCCTGAATTTGCTCTGGCGTGTAGGCTGCACCTAAAATCAAAATAGGGGCTTTTATTCCACCTTCTCGTAATTGAATCCCCTCTGGAACTGTCGCGACTCCCAACCAACCCGCGCCCGATTGTACTGCTGTTTGAGCAACTGTGACGGCTCCGTGTCCATAAGCATCAGCTTTTACCACTGCCATTAACTGGGTACGTGGTGATAAAAATTGAACTAATTGCTGAACGTTGTGCGATAACGCCCCTAAATCAATTTCCACCCAAGCGCGTTGCGAGAACCAAGCATAGGTATCACACTCCTGATTATCAGCAAAACTAGGGGTTTGGTTACGACTTAACATTGCACTTCACTCCTCTCACACCACTGTAAAGCTTCCAGATTCTTTACCTATTCTGGTTCGCAACCTCAAAGCTATATCAATTTAATCAGGAAAGTTTACCGTTGATCCGGGAGTTAATACAATATGCTCAAAAGCAGCTGACAATATAAAACTCTCCTACGCTTTATTTATTATTAAATAGTTCTTCCTTATCAGTTTTATGATAACAAATTTTTCGTCAATAGTCAACCCCTAACACCTTCTTTATTGCAGTTTTGCCTCAATCCATAATCTGAGAGCAAACGCAGAGGTAGAAAATTTAACTTTTATTTTAGAATTTTCACCCTGCTACCAAATTATTACGAAAGTATAAATTATGCTCATCTCCCCAGAAGGATAGATTCGTGTTAAAATATGTAAAACTAATAACCTCGAGCGCTAACCAATGGGGAAGGTTTTAGTCCTAAACGCGTCTTACGAACCGCTCAACATCACCAGTTGGCGGCGAGCTGTGATTCTGCTGATTAAAGGCAAAGCAGAACGCATTGAACATAACGGCAAATTTCTCTATTCAGATTTTCCGTTGCCGACTGTAATTCGGTTGCGTCATTATGTGCGCGTACCGTATAAGGAAATTCCTCTCACTCGCCGAAATATCTTGCACCGTGACAGTCACTCTTGTCAATACTGCGGTTACACCGGGGATGAGTTGACATTAGACCATGTTATACCGCGATCGCGCCGAGGGGGTGATACCTGGGAAAACATAGTGACGGCTTGCGTCCGTTGCAACGTCAAAAAAGGGAATCGCACACCCTACGAAGCCCATATGCCTTTGCGTCATCCTCCACGCCAACCTTATAGTAGTCTTTATTTTGAGGTCAGCAAACATCTCAAGAGCGGACTGCATAACGAGTGGCAAAAATATGTGATTGGTCTTTGACGCAAAAGGAATATTAAAAGCCAAAGAAATTATCACCTGTGATAGGTGTTAAAGTTTTGTGCTGGTTAAAATAGCCCGGCATCAGCCAGAGGTTATCTTGATCGTGACAGCCAATCTTTGGCTTTAATCAATTTGCCTGATAGATAATCCAGGATGTTTTGCGGCATCTGATAGATGATTATGGCAAATTGTTGAGGGAAACGATGTACAAGCCTTTTATATTACCGCATAATATTGTAAAATAACTAAGTCAGGCGGAAATATTCCCGTAAACTCAGGAATATGTTCAAAAACCCTTCTGGGCGTAAAAAATAGCAAGCCCTAGTTAAAAGTCATATTTGAAACTAAACATCTTTGTCTTCACTTTGCAGAGGCGATTTGGTAGATTTTAGCAGATCGCTCACCAATGGGATTGACAAAAAATAAACCCATATAAGTATGCCAACAACCCTATATTTCTGCGAAGATCAGAATGTGTCTCACAATCAGTTCAGTGTTGGTTGTATTAATTCTTAACAAATCAATGGAGGCTCGCACTTATCAAGATGTCCCCTATGCAATTGAATTCTTCCTTAAAGCAATCAGAAAGTTTCCCATTGACTACAGAACCTAGCCCAGAGCTTGCTGATATAGACAAAGAAGCAGTAGAAGTTTCACTCACCAAGCCATCCTTACCATCATCCAATGGAGGAGGACGTAATGGTAAATATTTAGGTCAACGGGGAAATTCCGTGGCTTTTCAGAAATCTGAAGAATTGCAAAAGACCCTGCTAGCACACCGACATGAGCGTCATCTGGTAATTCTTCAAGATTTCCCCGACCCTGATGCTCTATCTTGCGCTTGGACTTACCAGTTAATTGTTCAGCAATATGATATTAAATGCGAAATTATTTATGCTGGTACACTGAGCCATCAAGAAAATATTGCTTTAGTTAAGCTGACTGGATTACCCGCCCAGCGCTGGACATCGCAAGTCCTCAAAAGTAAAGACTTGTCATCTTATCAAGGTTGCATCTTAATTGATAACCAGGGAACTACAAGTCAATTAATGACAGCAATAGAACAGGCAGGAATTCCCATAATTGCAGTCATTGACCATCATACTTTACAGGCGGAACACAAGTCAGAGTTTGTGGACGTGCGTCCTGATGTGCGAGCCACCTCAACAATTTTTACACAGTATTTGCAATCGGGTTTACTAGCCTTAGATAGCAGCATCAGCCAACACGTCAAATGTGCGACTGCTTTAATGCATGGGTTGCGGTCAGATACCAATCGGCTGATGCAAGCCCAAGAAGAAGATTTCATGGCAGCAGCATATCTGAGCCGATTTTATGATGCTCAACTGCTGAATGCCATTTTACAGGCAAATCGTTCCAAGCGGGTAATGGATGTGATCGAGCGATCGCTCAAAAACCGCATCGTGCAGAATAACTTTTCCATTGCTGGCGTTGGTTATCTGCGCTACGAAGACCGGGATGCTATTCCCCAAGCAGCCGATTTCCTGGTGACTGAAGAAAACGTTCACACCGCAGTAGTTTTCGGCATTGTTCACGACGAAGACGAGCTAGAAGTAGTCATTGGCTCCCTAAGAACCGCTAAACTCACCCTTGACCCCGATGAGTTTATCAAAGAAGCCTTTGGGCAAGATAACACCGGACGATTTTTTGGTGGTGGACGTACAGGCGCAGGTGGGTTTGAAATTCCGATGGGTTTCTTGTCTGGTAGTAACGACAATTCTGCTTATGCAAAAATCAAATGGGAAGTCTACGATTCTCAAATCAAGCAAAAGCTACTAAAGTTGGTTAATCCTAAAGACGACCCCATTCAGTCTGAATAAGTGTTGCATTCTGAGTACAAGGAATTTTAGGGAAATCCGTTAAAGCGAACCCGAAAACAAAATTGATTCAGTAGGGGTTGGGTACAGCTACGCTCAGTCCAAGGAATAATGCCAAACCCCTACCGATGAATTGAGCTTTGAACTAAAAAATACATCCTTTGGCAGTAAATTCTTCACTAAAAAGCAGTATCTAGATTTTAATTGCTAATCAAAAACCCTACGAAAACTATAGACGCGCAAATGTTACAAAGCTTGTATGAGCAAGATTTTTATGCTTGGGTAGAACAAACCACTGAGCTTTTAAAATCGCAGCATTGGGACACACTGGATTTAGAACATTTAATTGAGGAAGTAGTGGACTTGGGCAAGAGTCAGCAAAGGGCGTTGCAGAGTTCATTGCGGTTAGTATTATTGCATTTGCTCAAGTGGAAGCATCAACCCGAACGGCGTAGTCATAGTTGGCAAGTGACTATTACCCATGAGCGACTGAATTTAGATGAACTATTCGCAGAAAGTCCCAGCTTGCGCCGTTTTTTAAGTGATACTGACTGGATAGATGCCACTTATCAAAGAGCGCGGAAAGAAGCAATGGTAGAAACAACTTTATCAGGGGAGAACTTTCCGATGGTCTGTCCCTTTGGTGTCGATGAGATTTTAGACTTAGATTTTTATCCTAGTGTTGACGAATAATTCTCATTTAATCGAATGAGTGAGCTTTCAGCAATCACTTCGTGCAAAATAAGTTTTTATAACAACACTAAAAAGATGGAATTATACTTAATTCGTCATGGTATAGCCGAAGAAAAGCAACTAGACATTAAAAAAGATGAAGAGCGATCGCTTACTAAAGAAGGACGACAAAAAACCGAAAAAGTTGCCCAAAGCATTAAAAAATTGGGTTTGCAGTTTGAGATAATTGTCACCAGTCCCTTAGTACGGGCGCGCCAAACGGCGGAAATTCTCCTAGCCACCGGACTCAGTAACCAATGGGAAGAATCTCCTCATCTTGCCCCCAACGGTCATATATCCAGTTGGCTAAATTACTGGTTAGAACCCAAAAAATATGCACAAAAGACCCAAATTGCCTTGGTAGGACATGAACCTTGTTTAAGCGATTGGGCAGAAATTTTGGTTTGGGGAGAGGCCAAAGACAGTTTAGTCTTGAAAAAAGCAGGTATGATCGGGATAAAACTACCAGAAATAGGTTCACCTCTGGGTCGTAGTCAAATGTTTTGGTTGACACCGCCCAAGTACCTGCAATAACAGCTTTGCAACATTTTTTCAAAAAGTGTTGTGACATCGGCTACTGTTATAGCGACAAGAATTTCTGGTAAGTTAGCGTGAGCAGATATTTCAACAAGCAAATGGTGTTGCCATGATGGTGTGCGAATACAAGCCTGGTTTAGAAGGCATTCCCGCCGCCCAATCGAGTATTAGTCATGTTGATGGGCAGAAGGGAATTCTAGAATATCGTGGCATCCGGATTGAGGAACTAGCAGAAAAAAGTTCATTTCTAGAAACTGCTTATCTCTTAATCTGGGGTGAACTGCCAAGTAAAGAAGAATTAGAAGCGTTTGAGCATGAGGTTCGCTACCACAGGCGGATCAAATACCGCATTCGGGACATGATGAAATGCTTTCCAGAAAGCGGTCACCCGATGGATGCTCTGCAAGCCTCAGCTGCGGCATTAGGCTTGTTTTATTCGCGCCGGGACTTACACAATCCTGCCTATATTCGGGATGCCGTGGTGCGCTTGTTAGCGACCATTCCCACAATGGTAGCGGCATTCCAGTTGATGCGAAAAGGCAACGACCCCGTAAGGCCTCGTGATGACTTAGACTATGCCGCCAACTTTCTCTATATGCTCAACGAGCAAGAACCAGATCCTTTGGCAGCAAAAATTTTTGACATCTGCTTGATCCTGCACGTTGAGCATACAATGAATGCCTCTACCTTCAGTGCTAGGGTAACGGCTTCCACCTTAACTGACCCCTACGCTGTAGTTGCTAGTGCCGTCGGAACCCTCGGAGGTCCCCTACACGGTGGAGCCAATGAAGAAGTGATTCAGATGTTGGAAGACATTGGCACAGTAGAAAATGTGCGTCCCTATGTAGAGGACTTGCTGCAACGCAAAGCCAAAATCATGGGCTTTGGACACCGTGTGTATAAAGTCAAAGATCCACGAGCTACGGTTTTACAAAACCTAGCAGAGCAATTGTTTGCCAAGTTTGGGCATGATAAGTACTATGACATTGCCCTCGAAATGGAACGGGTAGTGGCAGAAAAACTGCCAGGCAAAGGGATTTATCCCAATGTTGACTTTTATTCGGGTTTGGTGTACAGGAAAATGGGAATTCCTACAGACTTATTTACACCAATATTTGCGATCGCCCGTGTAGCAGGTTGGCTAGCACACTGGAAAGAACAACTCGCAGAAAACCGCATATTTCGACCGACCCAGATTTATAACGGGAAGCATGAGGTTACTTATCTTCCCATCGATCAACGTTAACTGGTAGTTGGATTGTTAGTCACACTTATTCTCCGTTATTAAGTAGACCACCGTTACCACAAGATCGGCGGAGGTCTTGTCATGATTTGTGAGGCGAGGGTGAAGGAAGTAGAGAATGTCCCTGTGCTTTGTCTACTTCCTCTTCTCGCCAAACAAAACAAATCCCAATCCTAACCATAAGTAGAAGTTCTTGTATAGCTTCAAGGACTGAAAACCATGGGACGATATACTAGGCATGGGAATTGGCGAAAATCTCTGGCTACGCCACGCAAGCTATCAATCAAGCTTCTTCATCAAAGCACAAAAGGATGAAGGATGAAGGAACCGAATTTTATACCTTATAACTTCACACTTCATACTTCAGTTGACTTAAAGAGCAGAAACATGAACTCAGGAATTGACCTCCAAGGAACGTTTATTCAATCCGTCATGGATTTAGGAATACCAGCAGGGACAGCCAAAGCCATTTGGATGCCCTTGCCCATGATACTGATGCTCATTGGAGCAACAGTGGGGGTACTAGTCTGTGTTTGGTTAGAACGAAAGATTTCGGCATCAGTACAGCAGCGCATTGGGCCAGAATTTATTGGTCCTTTTGGCTTACTAGCTCCGGTAGCCGATGGACTCAAGCTGGTATTTAAAGAAGATATCGTACCAGCTAAAGCTGATGCTTGGCTATTTACCATCGGTCCCATTTTAGTCGTACTGCCAGTATTTCTGTCCTATTTGATTGTCCCCTTTGGACAGAATATTGTAATTACAAACGTAGGCATGGGAATATTCCTGTGGATTGCGTTTTCTAGCATTGCCCCCATTGGGTTGTTAATGGCTGGTTACGCATCAAACAACAAGTATTCCCTCATCGGTGGCTTGCGGGCTGCTGCTCAGTCTATTAGCTACGAAATTCCGCTATCCTTGAGTGTGTTAGCCGTCGTCATGATGTCTAACAGCCTCAGCACCATTGATATTGTTAACCAGCAATCTGGCTATGGTATCCTCGGCTGGAACATTTGGCGGCAACCAGTAGGGTTTCTAATTTTTTGGATAGCAGCCCTGGCTGAATGTGAACGCTTGCCCTTTGACTTACCAGAAGCGGAAGAAGAAATCGTCGCTGGTTATCAGACCGAATACTCTGGCATGAAATTCGCGCTGTTTTACCTCAGTTCCTATGTCAACCTAGTGCTTTCTGCTCTACTGGTAGCAGTTTTATATCTGGGTGGTTGGGACTTTCCCATTCCCGTGAATGTCATAGCTAATTGGCTGGGAATCAGTGAATTCAATCCCGTCTTGCAAGTAGCAACGGCTTCTTTGGGTATTGTCATGACCCTAATCAAAGCCTATTTGCTAGTGTTTATCGCCATCTTGTTGCGTTGGACAGTACCACGGGTGCGGATTGACCAATTGTTAGATTTAGGATGGAAGTTTTTGTTGCCACTGGCTTTGGTTAATCTTCTAGTCACCGCAGCACTAAAACTTGCCTTTCCCTTCGCCTTTGGTGGATAAACCAATTTGAGGTTTTAGGTTTTAGATTGAATCTGAAATCTCAAATCCCAGATCCAGAATTGAAAAGAGAGAGAAAAACACTAAAAATGCTCAAGTTCCTCAAACAAGTTGGTGATTACGCCAAAGAAGCAGTACAAGCTGGACGTTATATTGGTCAAGGGTTAGCTGTAACTTTCGACCATATGCAGCGCCGCCCAGTTACTGTACAGTACCCTTACGAAAAACTGATTCTGGGCGAAAGGTTTCGTGGCAGAATTCACTTTGAGTTTGATAAATGTATCGCCTGTGAAGTCTGTGTTCGGGTTTGTCCAATCAATCTGCCTGTAGTGGATTGGGAATTTGAGAAAGCTAACAAAAAGAAAAAGCTCAAACACTACAGCATTGACTTTGGAGTTTGTATATTCTGCGGTAACTGTGTGGAATACTGCCCAACTAACTGTCTATCGATGACAGAAGAGTATGAACTATCAACTTACGATCGCCATGAATTGAATTATGACAACGTAGCCTTAGGTCGTCTGCCTTACAAAGTCACAAATGACCCAATGGTTACCCCACTGCGCGAACTAGCTTATTTGCCCAAGGGTGTCATGGAACCTCATGGCCTGCCTGCTGATGCCCCTCGTGCTGGTTCTCGTCCAGAAGACCTGCTAGAACAAACAGAAAAAACCAGTGGCTAGAGCCGCAAAGCGGAAGTCAAAAGTCAAAAGTCAAAAGTCAAAAGTTTACATAATCGGCTTTTGATTGATTTGAAGTTTAAATTCCGCCAGGCGGTGCTATTGGGTAATCGTAATTAGCGATTACCAGTTACCATTTATTGGAAATTAAAAAGGATCGGAAAAAGTGAATCTAGCCGAAGGAGTACAGTTTGTTTCGTTGTGCATACTGGGCGCGATGATGATTGGAGCAGCTTTAGGAGTAGTGCTGTTCTCTAACGTTGTCTATTCTGCCTTTATGCTGGGAGGCGTATTTATCAGCATGGCAGGAATCTACCTGTTGCTGAACGGTGATTTTGTCGCAGCCGCACAAGTTTTGGTTTATGTTGGGGCGGTTAACGTGCTAATTTTGTTTGCCATTATGTTGGTGAACAAGCGGGAAGATTTTGCGCCATTTCCCAGTGCTGGGCTGCGGAAAGTCCTCACAGGAATAGTCAGTCTGGGATTATTTGGTCTATTGAGTGTGATGGTATTGGGGACTCCTTGGGCATACTCAACACCTGCTGCTGTAGCTCCAGAAAGTTCTATAGTTGTGATTGGTGAGCATTTCTTCACTGACTTTTTACTGCCTTTTGAACTGGCTTCAGTATTGTTGCTGATAGCAATGGTGGGAGCGATTATTTTGGCACGTCGCGAGTATTTGCCTGAAGAACCAACACCCTCAGATTTGCAACAAACTGTTTTGACTTTGCCAGAACGCCCCAGAGACTTGGTATCGGCGGGTAGCGAAACCAAAGAGTAAAATTTGCGAATCATATCGCCAGTAAAAAGCCAGATTTTTGATGGCTACGTCACGTCAGCTAACAGAAGAGAACCAATAATCCATGCAACTCCAGTATTTTTTACTACTAGCAGCAGCTTTGTTTTGTATTGGCATTTATGGCTTAATTACCAGTCGGAATGCTGTACGGGTATTAATGTCAATTGAGTTACTGCTGAATGCTGTTAATCTGAATTTAATGGCATTTTCCAACTTTCTCGATTCAACTTTAATTAAGGGTCAGGTATTCACCGTGTTTGTGATTACCGTGGCAGCTGCTGAAGCGGCAGTGGGTCTAGCCATTGTGCTGGCCATTTATCGCAACCGCGATACCGTCGATATGGAGCAGTTTAATCTCCTGAAGTGGTAATTTTGCGTGCAACTCAAGCAGGTAATCATTGCTTATAAAGCACGAGATTCCCAGAGTAAACGCTGGGCAGAACTCTGTGCTAAACAACTAGAAAACCGCCATTGTCAGGTGTTGATGGGGCCTAGTGGGCCAAAAGATAACCCTTACCCGGTGTTTTTGGCTTCTGCAACTCAACCCATTGATTTGGCTTTGGTACTCGGTGGTGATGGCACTGTTTTAACAAGTGCCAGACATTTAGCCCCAGCTGGTATACCCATTTTGGGTGTGAATATTGGCGGTCATCTGGGCTTTTTAACCGAGTCTGTGGATGAGTTTGAAGATACAGAGAAAATTTGGGATCGGCTATTTGAGGATCGCTATGCCATCCAGAGGCGGATGATGCTACAAGCGGCAGTGTATGAGGGTCAACGCACGAACATGGAACCTGTAACTGAGCGCTACCTCGCTTTAAACGAGTTTTGTGTGAAACCCGCTTCTGCTGACCGTATGATTACCTCAATTCTGGAAATGGAAATTGATAGTGAGGTAATCGATCAATATGTGGGGGATGGTTTGATTATTTCCACTCCCACTGGTTCTACTGGTTATACCGTTTCTGCGAATGGCCCCATTATCCACGATGGTATGGAGGCGGTTACCATCACTCCGATTTGTCCCATGAGTCTTTCTAGTCGCCCTCTAGTTTTACCTCCTGGTTCTGTAGTCAGCATCTGGCCTTTGGGGGACTATGATTTGAGTACAAAGCTGTGGATGGATGGGGTGTTATCTACGTCGATTTGGCCAGGACATCGTGTTGATGTGCGTATGGCTGATTGTCGAGCGAAGTTTATTATTTTGCGAGAGAACAATTCATATTATCAGACACTGCGAGAGAAGCTGCTTTGGGCAGGTACAAGGGTTCGCTACAGTAATAATCACCGCAATTGATTTATTAGGTGTCTACCGAGCGCTTTTACTGCCAGTTGTCTGGGAAAATAAAAATATGCTAGCCCCCGGATATTTTCGGGGGTTTTTCCGCAGTTGTGGTTGGGGGTAAGTTATTCAAATAGTTAACTTAATTAGAATATTTTCAAGCACTTTATCAGAAACCTAATTATGCGGAACCTCGCTCTTGTTCCGAGTTGGTTGCGGTTTTTTATAATCTTTTTGTTGGCAATGGGTATATTATTTCGCTTTGTTAATCTTGAAGGTAAAGTTTATTCCCATGATGAAACTTATACATTATTACGAATTTCTGGTTATACAGTAAATGAAGTCAAGCAGCAATTATTCAACGGTAACGTAATTAGTAAAGAAGGTTTTGCTAGGTTTCAACGTCCTAATTTAGGAAAAGGCTTTAGTGGGACAATTATGTCTCTGGCAAAGGAAGACCCGCAACATCCACCGCTTTATTATTTAATAGCTAGATTATGGGTGCAAATATGGGGTAATTCAGTAACTGCAATTAGAAGTTTATCTGCTTTTATTAGCTTGCTAGTGTTTCCGTGTATTTATTGGCTATGCCGAGAATTATTTAATGTGCCATTATCAGTACCTTGGTTAGCGATCGCTCTGATGGCAGTTTCCCCTATTCATGTGCTTTACTCTCAAGAAGCACAAGCATCTATTCTTTGGTTAGTCACCATTATACTGTGCAGCGCGTCACTATTGCGAGCTATTCGGATAGAGTCAAAAGAACAGCAAATTCCAGATCGCTTTGCTATCTGGGGAATTTATGTATTAACTTTGGCACTAAGTCTATATACAAGTTTAGAGAGTATTTTGATGGCTGTATTTCAGGGAATTTATATAATAACAACTACAAAATTTCAAATAACTGAAACAGTCAGAGCATATTTGATAGCATCATCTCTGGGATTTTTAGCTTTCATGCCTTGGATGATGATTGTATTAGCCAATTTATTTGAGTTTCTGATATCAGCAGATGTGATCAAAAACGAAACATCCCGGATACCTTTAATTCTAGTTGCTCTAATGCAAATAAGTCGGCTTTTTTTTGATTTAAATATTAGCTTAGAAAATCCTCTTAGCTATTTATTTTCATTAATATTTTTAAGTCTAGTAGGATATGCGATTTATTTTTTATGTCTAACCACTCACTATAAAGTCTGGTCTTTAGTGCTAACGTTAATCATATCACCAGTAATACCGATAATACTACCAAATTTATTTTATAGACGTATGCTTTCAATTTCGTATTCATATTTAGTACCTATTTCTTTAGGTATTCAAATTGCTGTTGCTTATCTACTAGCTACGCAAATATATAATGGGATTGTATTACGCCGCAGAATTTGGCAAGTAATTTTGGTATTGATAATTGTTTGTGGGCTAGTTTCTTCTAGAGTAAGCTACGAATCTGATACTTGGTGGCATAAAGGAATTAGCAATGGTAATCCACAAGTTGCGAAGATTATTAATCAAGCTGAAAGCCCACTTTTAATTAGTGATTATGAGGGAATTAATTATAAAAATGTCTTTTCTTTGAGTTATCTTGTACAGCCAAAAGTACGATTTCAATTAGTAAAAGGTCAAGATATTCCTGATATACCTACTGGTTTTACTGATGTTTTTTTACTCAATCCTTCAGATACCTGGAGAGTCAAACTAGAAAATAAATATAAATCTACAACTAATGTAGTTTATAGTAACAATTATTATTTGCTGTGGAAGTTAGCTAATCCTATTTGATTTGCAAAAATTGAGTAATAAGTCGGAGATTTTGGGTTCTAAGAGATAAATGTTATTATAGGCATCATCCAGAGCTTGACAACCGATAATGATGCGGCGCAAAGTAAAAGTAGGTTCATTTTCAGTAAAAATTATCTTATGCAAACAGTAGATTTTTTGCGTCTTATACATCCAGCGATCGCGATCATTTTTGTTTTTCCTTTAATTGGGATTGTGGTTAATTTTGCTTGGCAAACACGCCAACGTCGCTTACAAACTTTAGATGAAAATAAGAGTACAATTCCGCCAGTTGTTGGTAAAGAACACAAGAAATTTGGCGACTGGTTGACAAGTGCAGTTGTAGGATTGTCTTTAATAGGATTAGCTCACCCAATCGGCAAAAATATTATCAGAAATCAATTGTGGAATCAGTCCATTTTCTCAGTAATATTTATTCTGTTAATGTTTGTTTTAACTATTACTTCCCTGGCATTACTTTATCGAGCCAAGCAGCGGCTATGGCGGGGAGTGTTTGCATCCTTAACTGGTGCAGGTTTAGTGATTCTTGGTTGCCAAGATGGAGTATTTCGCCGGACAAATGAATGGTATTGGTCACATTATTATATTGGTATTGCTGCCTCATTGCTGATGATATTTTCTATAGCAATTGTGCAAGATATCTATCAAGATAGGTCTCATCGTTGGCGGTTGGTTCACATTATATTAAACTGCGTTGCTTTATTACTCTTTATAGGACAAGGAATGACAGGGACAAGAGACTTATTAGAAACTCCTTTGAGTTGGCAAGAAACCTATATTTATCAGTGTAATTTTGCTAATAAAACCTGTCCAACACCTAATGAACAAAGACCATAATGTATTTAGTACAGTACGGCGTAAGTAGGTGGTTACTAAAGGTAGTTCACGAAATTTCAATAATAAATTCTGAACCTTCTTCTGGGAAGGCATCGTAAGTTAAACTACCTTTGTGGAATTCCGTGATGATTTGATAGCTGGTAAATAAACCTAATCCTACTCCTTTTCCTGGTGATTTTGTCGTAAAAAATGGCTCAAATAAACGAAGTTGATTTTCTGGGGTAATTCCTATACCATTATCTTTAATACTAATTCTAATTTGCTGTTGCTCTGTTGTAGATATACTAAGCCAAATAGTCGGGTTAAATGAACTGTCAGTAACTGTGCTTATTTTTGATTCCAACGCCTGAATAGCATTTTGTAAAATATTTAGCAGAGCTTGATTTAATAAATTTCCTTGTCCTAAAATTTTTGGCGTATCTTCATAATTTTTCACAACTAGAATGTTGACTGCTCCGTTATTTAAAACAAGTTGATAACGTAGTATTGTCAGCACACTTTCCATACTTTCTTGAATATCAATCGGTTTGATACCTGATTCATCAAGACGGGAGAAAATATGCATAGCATTGATAACTGAACGAATCCTTTCTGCTCCCGTATGAAGAGAGTTAATAATTGTTCTTAAATCTGGAACTAAAAAATCTAATTCAATATCTTCAATGAAATCTTTAATTTCTGGAGTTGCATCTGGAAATGCTTTTTGATAAAGTTCGATCAGGGTAATCAGATTTTCGCTATATTCAGATGCAGGTTTGAGGTTACCCACAATAAAACTGAGTGGGTTGTTAATTTCATGAGAAATTCCGGCTGTAATTTGAGAAGCATTAACCAGCTTTTCTTTTTGAATGAGTGCAGCTTCGGTTTTTTGCAATTCTAGGAGCATATTTTGAACCTCCTGATTACGCGCGCGTAAGTTTTTTTGTAATTGTTGTACCTTTAACTGAGTTTGCACTCTTACCAATATTTCTTCTAAATTAAATGGTTTAGTAATGTAGTCAATGCCTCCGGCTTCAAAGGCTAAAATCTTATCATTAACTTCATTACCAGCACTCAAAAATATTACAGGAATTTCAAAAGTTGCTGGATCATTCTTCAGGTGTTGACAAACTTCATATCCTCCCATTCCTGGCATATTAATATCTAAAAGTATTAAGTCAGGTGGTAATGAGTTCACAGATGTTAATGCTGCTTGCCCATTAATAGCTTTGCGGACTTGATAATTATTTTTAGATAAAAATTCCGATAAAAATCTAATGTTTTCTAGTTTGTCATCAACAATTAAAATGTCAGCAACAAATACTTGGTCTTCTAGATACATATTCATGATTTTTATCAAAAATTAAATGTTTCAGTGAGGGCAATAATTTTATCGAACTGATAGGTTTCAATTAATTGCGTTAAAGCGGCAATTAATTCAGCTTGTTCAGCAGGAATTTGAGCAACGAGATGGAGACTACTGCTATCATTGCCTTGGGCGGCAACCTTGTGTAATTTGGAAATCCAGCTAACTGGCATCATAGCTAAAGCAGCAGCATCCAGAACATATTCACTTGATGAGGAAATTTTACTGTCGGTATTGGTTTCATATACATATTCTATCTGTAGATGTTTGACAAGAATTTCTAAAATTTCTTCCCAAAGAAATGGTTTGCTGACAAAATCATCACAACCGGCATCTAAACTTTCTTGCTTCTGTTCTGTAAAAGCGCTGGCTGTGAGAGCGATAATTTTTGTCGGGATAATTTGCCCATTTTGATTTTGGGCATTTTGTGCCAAACTCCGAATCTGCCGAGCCGCTTGATAACCGTCTATAATCGGCATCTGCATATCCATAAAAATGAGGTGAGGTTGCCATTCTTGCCAAAGTGCGATCGCCTGTTCCCCATTTTTTGCTTCCCGTACTGCTAAACCTAAACGCTTTAAGATGTTACTCAATAGCAAACGATTAGCTCGATTGTCTTCAGCAATTAAAATGCGATAATTTGTTTGTCCTGGTGCAATACTAACTACATCTAGAATGGGAGAAGATAATTGAGCAATGGCAACGGCTTCGGGCAAATCAGCTTGGAGATCAAACTTGAAACAACTGCCTTTACCTAACTCACTTTCAACAGTAATTTCACCTCCCATTAATTGCACAAATTTCTGGCTAATCCGCAACCCTAAGCCTGTTCCTTCCTTCGATTGCCGTCCAGAGCGTGTTTGCTGAAAAGCTTGAAATAAATGGCCAATTTCTTCTGAAGCAATTCCAGTGCCAGAATCTTCTATTTCAAACAATAAACGGTATGACATCGGCAATTCGGAGTTAAGTGTTTCTTCTGCCTCCCTATCTAATTCGTGACACCTAGCGCGCAGAGTCACCTGCCCTTTTTGAGTAAACTTAATGGCATTTCCCAACAAATTAATCAGTATCTGGCGCAGTTTGTTTTCATCGGTTTTGATGTATTGGGGTACAGTTGCATCACAATCAAAAATTAGTTGTAGGCCTTTAGAAACGGCTTTCGGTTGCAGCATTGCTGCCAAACTATGCAGTAATTTGTGCAGATTAAATTCTACTTCCGATAAAGTTAGCCGTCCCGCTTCAATCTTGGACATCTCCAGCACATCATTAATTAGCCCTAGCAGATGTTCACCACTTTGGTTAATGATTTCTGTATACTTTTGATGTTCAGAAGACAAGGTTTGATCTCGTTGCATCAACTGGGTAAAACCCAAAATGGCGTTGAGTGGAGTCCGCAGTTCATGGCTCATATTTGCCAGAAACTCACTTTTAGCCAGACTAGCGGCATCAGCTGCCTCTTTAGCTTGTTTGAGTTCCTGTGCTTGTTTCTGGGTTTGGGCAAATAATTCCGCCTGTTGCACAGCTACCCCCAGTTGACTGCTAATTTGGGTAACAATCTGAATTTCTGGGTTTTGCCATTGTCGCGGGCTGCCGTTTTGGTAAACTGCCAACAAGCCCCAAAGTTGATTACCACAAAAAATAGGAGCAATAATATAAGCCCTGGCCTGTAATTGCTCTAAAAGCTCAAGATAACAGGTATCAAATCCGGCTGCGTAGATGTCAGTCACAGAGTAATAGCTATGTTTTTGCTGATACATTCCTCCAGCGTTATCTTGCAAGTAGGTATCGCGGATTAACCCATCTGAATCAGCCAGTTGACTAATTACACAGTTATTCTGCTCTACAGCCACTTCAGTTAGTTTGCCATCTTTGGCTGTTGGCGAAACTACAGGAAGCCAAAGTTCGGAAACAGATTCAGCAACTAATTCGCCACTCCAATCGGGTTTAAAGCGATAAATCAAGACGCGATCGCAATCTACACCTTGGCGTAATTCCGCAGTAGTAGCACGGAAAATCGATTCCAGATTCAAGCTGCGGCGCATTTGCTGGATGATATGGTTGGTGGCTTTTTCTCGCTCTGCCATCACCCTGACTGCTGTTTCTTTAACAATTCGTTCTTGAATTTCAATTTCTAAAGTCCGATTCACCTCCAAAAGTTCCACGGTGCGCTCTTCAACTCGGAATTCCAGTTCTTCGTAAGCGCGGTTTTTTTCTTCCTCTGCCCATTTGCGTTGCAATTCTGCTGAAGCCCGTGCCGCAAAAACTTTTAAAAGTGTTTTGGTGCGATCGCTTGTTTCTATGGATTTGACATCGACAATACATAGATTACCGATGACCTTCTGATGGACATCCACCAAGGGAACCCCTATATAACTCTCTGCGCCCAACTGCTCTAATAATGAGTTATGGGGAAAAATATCTCGCAATCCACTGTCATAAGCACACAGCATATTCTTCTGAATCACATTCTTACAGGGAGTATTAATTAATTCATATTCAAAGTTCTCTCCCAGATGATCCACTTGCCAAAAATTCACACTTTCTACTTTTTGTAAAGCGTCGTCAATGGTTTTAAACACGATTGCATAACTGACATCCAATGCTGTGGCCAGATTCTGCACTAAGGCTGGAAAAAAGTCATTACCAGTCACCGAAGCTGTACCAGCAACAATAATTTGCAGAGTTTCTTCGGTACGTTGTCTTTCTGCGACTAGCTTTTCTAATTCCTGATTGAGGGATTCTAGCTGTTCTGGCGATCGCAATGCCAGAAATTGCGGTAAAAGTTGCACCAGTTGTAATGCCGTATAACAAGAGACTATAGCAGTTAAGGCTCTTTCGATGCCGGACAACCAATAATCTGGATGCCACAGTGTCCAAATATCCAGCAGGTGTCCCACACCACAGAGGATAATAAATGCCCCAAATAAAACAAATACTTTGGAGAAGGGCATATCCTCGCGCTTATTCACAAAGTAAATCAGCATAGCTGGAATCGAGAAATAGGCGATCGCGATCAGTGCATCACTCACCAAATGTAAAGCCACCAGAGGACTTTGCCAAAGATAGCAATGTCCGTGGGGTATATAATTCTGAGAAAATAAAAAATGAGGAAATAATTCTGATAATACTTGCATACTTCAAATGTTGCTATTCATAATTAATCAGACTGTTTATGGTTATAGACCATAGGAAACTAACTATAGATGAGAAATCGGCTGCAATTCATAAATTCTCGGAAATTTTCTGTAGTCATAGACAAACAAAATAATTGATATAAATTAATACTTATGATCAGGTTTAAGGCTGCTTAATACTGCACGGTCAGTAAAAGAGCTAGAGCCTCTGTCTCCAAAACTCATATTTGTTACATTATTTAATATAGTTGATTTCATGATTATTTAAGTACTGTTTTTTTTAGTGATTAAATTTTTACACATATTTATCGGCAGTGCGGGAGAATGGAGGTGATCCGTATACTTTAGAGCAGTTAAGCGATCGCACCGGAGTTAGCACCAAAACTTTAACAAAAGTTCGGCGGTGAGAAATCCGGGTGTTGATCAACCAACTCTGGCCTCATACTTTGAAGCTTTTGGACTGTCCTTGCGATATGACGATTACATGAGGCAGGAGTCAGACTGCAAGATCACAACAGCAAAATTCACAAACTTATAACAAACGCCTCTCAAAGGACAACTTGCACCAAATTCGCCATTTTATATCTATCGTCCCCCGGCGGAAAAACTCTTCATTTAGTCTAAAGTCCAGTTTTCAGGTGACGCGGACATTTTGGCGATGACAATACTCGGACGCGCACAACCCATCAAGGTAAATTTTGTAAAGAAATATTACGAAAACCACAAGTCTTGCGTAAAGAACAAACATGACTTTGTGGACTAATTAGCAGCTAAAAAATAAGTTTTCAGCTTGCAAATCACATCAGGATTTGTATATCTGCCATCATTTAGCTGATGATAATTATTCCAAAATCTGAGATATCAACTACATTTCACGGAGAAAAATCATGCCTCTAGTTTCAACATTTGAATTGCTTGTCAAGAGAATTGCTCCCATAGACAACTTAGGTAATTTACCCCCAAATATTGCACAAAAGCTTGAAAAAGTTGCTCGTAGAGTTGTTCAAGGTTACTTTTTAACCATTGCTAATACTACTAATACTACGGCTAGTTTGAGGCTGGAATTTATCGCCACAACACCCAATTTAAATTTAGATGACACAGTAGTGGTTTTCGATATTTTTGGGGACAACAAATTTGCTGACTTGAGACCACGACCAAATGACCCAAAGAGATTTATTTTCGATCTGAGGATTCCGCCCCACGATACGGGATTAGTTACCTTATTACCTGATTTAACTAATTTAGATCTGATTCAAGGAAAGAGAGATTTAGAGATTCGTGGATATGTGAACATCTCTAGAGTGAATTTTAGAGGACCAACTTATGATCTGCTCGTTACTCCTGAACAAAGAGGAACCTTCCTACCCAATGATATTAATCAGATACTTCCTGATTTTGATCAAATTGCTTACGGTATTCCTACTGCTAATGGTGGTAGTTTTCTACGTTTAGAACCTGCATCATCTCTATTCTTTCCTGTAAATCCTGTAAATGTAGATATTCTAGATAAAAATAAAGAGTTACTGGACTTAATGTTTGAGCGTCTTGACAACTTAGAGTAACCTCTGACAATTGTTGAATTAAATACTCATGGGAAATTTATGTGTGAGTAGCATTGTCACCAGAATTTAAGCTAATTAGATGTCTCAAGCCAGAAAACTACTCTCTGGCTTAGGCATCCAATCATCAATTATCAGTTTGTTATTCTCAGCCAGGATAACAACAGTATTGTGTGTCTTAATTACCAAATAAAAAACCATGACATCAAAAATGAAATTTCGACCAGTTTCTCACAGTTGGGTTGCTCTACATCCCCAACCTAAAGGAGTTATTCAATTTATTGGTGGGGCTTTCTTCGGAACATTTGCCCCCATGTTGTTTTATCAATATTTATTGAAAACTTTATTCGAGCAACATTATACAATCATCATCCTTCCCTTTAATTTCACCTTTAACCATTATCAAGAAGCTGGTTTTTTGATTAGAGAACAATATGAAATTATCCCCGAAGTTGTCAGAATCTCCAAATCTTTAGATTATGATTATCAAGTTTATCTAGATGATACTAACTTTTCCTGGTTGGGACATAGTATTGGCTGTAAGTATATTTCTCTTTTAGAAGGATTTACTGCTCTACCTACTGAATCAGAAGAACTAGAAAAATTTATTCGTCAGTTGGTCTTAGAGACATCAAATACATCAAATCGGCAAACAAATGAGCGGAAAATCAAGAATATAGTTACAGATTTAGAGATATTAATCAATGACATTCAACAAAAGCGGGATAAAACTATTGAATTGGTTCAATATCACCTCAAACAAGATATTGGCTCTAAGCAGTTAGACTCAGATGATCAAAATGTGACATTTCAAAGTCTCTTTATTCGAGGACAATCATCTGTGTTATTAGCGCCTGTAAATACAGGTCTTGATAGTGCTATTAAACCTAAATTTTTAGCTGATTTTATCACTAGAATTGGTTTTGATGTCAAACCAACACCTGAAGAAACCTATGCCTTAATTAAAGATAGTAATTTATTTAATTTACTGGCTATACTGCGCTTTAAATCAGATAATATTGCTCGTGGTACTTGTGATTGGTTTATTAATACTTTGAGAAAACCACCGCAAGATTTGTGGCAAGAATTACCCGGTGGACATTTACGCCCTCTAGGTATACAGATAGGCAATTTCGTGATTAATTTTCCTGATACATTCTCAATTCCGCTGATTGAACCAATTAAGAAACGTACCGCTGGATTTGAATCTCATGTGATTGAATTGGTGAAAGATTTATCAATCAAAAAATAGTATAAATAATTGAATTTTTATTCCGTGAATCCTTGTAGAGACTTTCCCTGGAAAGTCTCTAAATTATTTTCACCCGATGTCTATAACAATATTTTTACGTTATTTAACATAATTTAATTTATTTAGGTAGGTAAGTACAAATAAACCTAACTATGTAACAGAATGTAAATTACCCATGTCACTTATTACTCTTACTTCTGCTAGATGGACAAAGTTTTATTTTTGGCTATTTTGTGAGAGAAAAGCATTGCTGCATCAAATCTCTCATAACAGTTTTGAATAGCAAGTGAGGTGCAAGCAGTAATAATTAAACGCAGATGGACGCAGATAAACGCAGATAATTTTGGACTTTATTAGATTGGGAAATGCTATCGCACAAATTATTAATGAATTTAGGTTAATGATTAAACCTAAAAACCTATTTTTTGATTTATCAAACTAGATCAAATGTCAAATTTAATCTGGAAAGATGATCCATTGTGGTTTAAAAATGCGATTATTTACGAAGTACCTATTCGCGCATTTGCTGACAGTAATGGTGATGGTATTGGTGATTTGCGGGGATTGATAGAAAAACTGGATTACTTGCAAGACTTAGGTATTACTGCCATTTGGTTACTACCATTTTTCCCCTCGCCATTGAAAGATGATGGTTATGATATTGCTGATTATACCAGTATTAATCCTATTTACGGCACATTAGAAGATTTTCAAAACTTATTGAACTCTGCCCATCAGCGCGGTATTCGGGTAATTATTGAGTTAATTATTAACCATACATCTGATCAACATCCTTGGTTTCAACGCGCACGTCGCGCCCCGAAAGGTAGTCAAGAACGTGATTTTTATGTGTGGAGTGATACGCCAGAAAAATACCAAGAAGCGCGAATTATTTTCCAAGATTTTGAAACTTCTAATTGGGCTTGGGATGCGGTGGCTAAGGCTTATTTCTGGCATCGTTTCTATTCCCATCAGCCAGATTTAAATTATGATCATCCCCTAGTGAGAGAGGCGGTATTTGATGTTTTAGATTTTTGGTTAGAAATGGGCGTAGATGGATTACGTATGGATGCAGTGCCTTATTTGTATGAACGGGAAGGGACGAACTGCGAAAATCTGCCGGAAACTCATGCTTTTCTCAAAGAGATGCGATCGCACATTGACGCGAAACATCCCCAAAAAATGCTTTTAGCTGAAGCCAATCAATGGCCAGAGGATGCCGCCCAATACTATGGGGATGGGGATGAATGTCATATGAACTTTCATTTTCCCCTGATGCCGCGCTTGTTTATCGCCCTCCAGATGGAAGATAATTTTCCCATTGTGGATATTCTGCAACAAACTCCCCATATTCCTGATAACTGTCAGTGGGCGTTGTTTTTGCGGAATCATGACGAATTGACCTTAGAAATGGTCACAGATGAAGACCGAGATTTTATGTATCGTGTCTACGCCCAAGACCCGGTAATGAGATTGAATTTAGGGATTCGCCGCCGATTAGCACCTTTGTTAGGCAATGACCGCCGCCAAATAGAGTTACTTAATAGTTTGTTATTGTCCCTACCAGGAACACCAGTAATTTATTATGGTGATGAAATTGGTATGGGTGATAATGTTTATTTAGGCGATCGCAATGGTGTCAGGACTCCCATGCAATGGAGTTCAGACCGTAACGCTGGTTTTAGTCGCACCAATCCCCAGCGGTTACATTTACCCGTGATTATTGACTCAGAATATCACTATGAAGCAGTCAATGTGGAAGCACAACGGGCTAACTTTAATTCTCTTTGGTATTGGATGAAACGCTTGATTGCGACTCGTAACCGATTTCAGGCTTTGGGTAAAGGCAACTTTGAATTATTACATCCCAATAATCGCAAAGTTTTTGCATTCAGTCGCACCCACGCAGAAGAACATATCGTAGTAGTCGCAAATTTATCTCATTATGTGCAAACAGCAGAATTAGATTTATCAGACTTCAAGGGATTAGTACCAGTGGAAATTTTTGGTCACACTGTGTTTCCCGCCATTGCAGAATCACCTTATTTTCTCAGTCTGAGTCCCTACGGATTTTACTGGTTTGTCCTCAAACGTCAACCAAGCTTAACTCAACCACCGAAACCCCAAGGCGAGTTACCCACATTGGTAGTTAATCAACATTGGCAAAATGTGCTTTCACAACGAGATTTAAAAGGGGTTTTGGAATCAACTCTGCGAGATTACCTCTATACCTGTAAATGGTTTGGCGGTAAAAACCGAACTGTGCAAACAGTGGAAATTGTCGAAGCGATCGCCATACCTTACAATCAGCAGTTAGCCCAGATGGTGTGGTTGCAGGTAGATTACATCGACAGAAACCGTGAAACTTATCTATTATTTTTAGGTTATGCGGCGGGTAATCAAGCCATGCACCTGTTGTCAGATATACCCCAAGCGGTCATATCACGTCTGCAAGTACAAAGGGAAACCCCAGATGAGGGAATTTTATTTGATGCTTTAGTAGACCAGCATTTTTTGACTGCATTGTTAGAGGCTATCGCAAATCATCGTCTATATAAAGGAATAACAGGAGAATTATTTGCCACGACTACTGATTTATTCTCAGAGGACACTGACCATGAACCAACTATCCTCAAAGAAGAAGAACAAACTAATACTTGTATAGTGTATGGCGAACGCCTGTGTTTGAAACTCTTTCGTAAATTTGAAGCAGGTATGCACCCAGATTTAGAAATTCGGCGGTTTCTGGGCGAGAAAAAACGCGGACAACATTTTCTCCCTGTGGCTGGGGCTTTAGAGTACCGTCGTCCCCAGAGATTGGGGGATAGTTCTGCCTTACCGATGACTGTAGGTATATTACAAGAGTTGATTTTAGATCCTCGCAGTGGTTGGGATTACACCCTAGATAGTTTGCGTCATTATTTTGACCTTGTGACCACAGAACAAGCAACTATTACCGAAGTCCCGATTCCATCAGGTGATTTACTGGATTTACAAAGAACTGATTTTCCTGACTTGGCAATCCAAACCATCAATTCCTATCTTCCCAATGCGGAAATGTTGGGTAAATCCACAGCTGAATTGCATATTGCTTTGGCGACAAATACAGATAATCCCGACTTTGCGCCAGAACCTTTTTCATCGTTTTATCAACGTTCTATATATCAAGATGCGCGTAACCTCACAGGGCGAGTCTTTCGATTGCTAAGAGAACGGGCAGAATATTTGCCATCTCATACCCAGGAATTAGCCGCAGATGTTCTCAATCAGCAACAAGAGATTTTGGCACGTTTTCAGCTGGTTGTGAATCAAAAAATTATCGCCTTGCGGACTCGTTATCATGGGGACTATCATCTGGCGCAAGTTTTATACACTGGCACAGATTTTATTATCACTCATTTTGAAGGTAAAGCAGCGCGCAGTTTAAGTGAACGCCGCCGCAAGCGATCGCCTTTACGAGATGTGGCGGGAATGCTGGTATCCTTCAATTATGCGGTAATTCAAGCTTTGCGCTATGAAGTAGAAACGGGGATGATTCGCCCGGAAAATCTGCCTCTGATGGAAGCATGGGCGCAGTTTTGGTATACCTGGGTAAGTGCGGCTTTTTGCAATTCTTATTTAGGAACTGCTGGGGGAAATGACTTTTTACCCAAGACGCAAGGGGAATTACAATTACTGCTTTTTGCTTATCTTTTGGAAAAGGCTATTGAGGCACTTGACCATGAACTGAAGTATCGTCCTGATTATGTGGATATTCCTCTGCAATTGATTTTACAATTGTTAGCGGAATCGGAGTAACGAACCACAAAGGGCGCAAAGTACACAAAGAAAAGAAGAAAAGAAGGAAGGAAAGGAGGATGTTGGCGCAGCATGATCAGGAAATGGTGTTACTACCTGTAACTTGGGGATGTGTTTCTAGCCAATGATCAATGTCACTCAATACTTGTTGGGGAATTTCCCAGGGAAATAAATGTGCGGTATTGGGATAAGAATGGTACTGGTTATTTTTTAGGTGTCGCGCTGTTTCTAAACTTGATTCGGCTGTGATATGTCGGTCTTGTTCTCCAGCTAGGACTAAACTAGGACAGTGAATTTGCTGTAAATCTGTGAGTCGATTGTAACCAGCTTTTAGGGCAGTATACAGGGCGCGAGTGGCTGGAGATGAGGTTTGTAAATATGCCTGTGCAGCTTCTTGGGCAATATAATTGTAAGCTGTGGGCGTATGTTGTTGAATCAAATAACGAAAGAGCGATCGCTTGGCAAAAGTATCTATATTCCATTGCCAACTCGGTTGCAAATAATTTAAAATTCCGGCAACGCCAGTATAGAGATTATCCTGCCAAGTAACGGAGGGATGATTGCCACGGGGTCGGGCTGCTGTGGCGACCAAAATTAGACCAGTTACCCGTTGTGGTAGTCGCAAGGCCATTTCCATTGCTAAAATTCCCCCCAGTGACCATCCTAATATCAGACATTTTTCGATTTGATAGCGGTCTAGCAGGGCTTCTAAGTCGGTTAAATGGTCTAACATCGCAAAATTGCCATTGCAGCGACTTTTGCCGTATCCGCGTAAATCTGGGGCGAAAGTTTGGTAGCGCTGGGATAAGTGATTGGTAAAAACAGACAAATTCCGACCAGAACCAGGATGACCGTGTAAACCCAGAATCGGAAATCCTTCACCTTGGATGTAGACGTTGAGGTTTGCAGCTGTTGGGGAAATAGAAGACATGATTTTAATTCTCAATATATCCGCCAGCGTAGGTGATGACGCACATCTGCCTGTATGTACTGTGAATCCCAAAGGCTACACCAGCTACTTTAAACGCCGGGTTAAAAATATTGTGGCGATGTCCGCGTGACGGTACTCCATCATCAATAATTAACTGCATGATAATATCTTCGGCGGTGCTGGAACCATAGCTGATGTTTTCACCTGCGGTAACTTGCCATTTTCCATAGCGGCTAATCCGCGTAAATGGGTTACTACCATCACTACCATCATGACCTGTGATGCCTTTTGCACCTTGGTCTTTGACGTGATCTCTAGCACCTAAAGACATTCCCACCGATGTACTTAATCTTGCCACAGGATCAGCTGACTGGAGAAAAGCCATCGCCTCATCCACTGCTTTCACTCCCTCTTGAGTTTGCAAATAAATATTATCTGTGATCCTCACTTGTGTGCCTTTAAATTGCCATCTCCAATTTTCCAGAATCGGAAGGTATGCCGTAGGATTGATCCGGACTTTGTTCATTTCTGCTAAAACTTTTTTTTCCAACTGCGAGAGAATATTTTTATGTGCTACATTCTCTATACTTGTTTTAAAAAGTTCGGTCGATAATTTTCTAAGTTCCATAAATAACCTCATAACTTAGGAGCTAAAATTCAATGTATTTAGCTTCACCATAGAGATAACCGTTTCGTGAAGGATTGATAGTGTATTTTTAGGCAATTACACTGCTGAAAATGTTATCCGCTAAATCGGGCAACATTTAATTTACACCTTGCGGAAAAACAAAACTATTTTGGTGTTGAGCATTTTGCCCGTCTGGATAAGTATATTAGCTAACTTACTGCTATTTGCTCATAGATCCCAAGTAGTTGTATGCATCTTATCCATCCCTGTCAAAGTACTATTTAACAGTTAACCCTGTCACAGAAAAAATAAATATATTTTGTGCGCTTTTTAGCTGAAGTTTTGTAGAATCGAAATTTAAATCACAAAATCCAAAATTTTATGATGCGTTGGCTAAGTTTAGTCCCGATGCTGTTGAGTGTTTTACTAATGGGCTGTTCTATGGAAACAGTAGCAAAATCTACCACACCCACCCCCAGCAGCCAAACCAAAGCATTCACTGGTCAAATGCTCCCGATTTCTGCGGAGGCAATTGTATCTAATGGTACTAGAATTCAATTGGAAGTGGCACGGACACCGGAACAGCAGGCTAAGGGTTTAATGTATCGTCCGGCTTTACCAGATAATCAGGGGATGTTATTCCAATTTCCTTCTGCACAACCAGTCAGATTTTGGATGAAAAATGTACCTGTTCCTCTGGATATGGTGTTTTTGCAAAATGGGGTGATTAAGTATATTCAAGATTCTGCACCTCCCTGTACAAGTGAACCTTGCCCAACCTATGGGCCTAATGTTCCCATTGATATGGTGATTGAACTGCGGTCTGGACGAGCTGCGGAATTAAATTTACGCAATGGAGATCAAGTCAAAATTGAATTTTTAGATATGGGAAATCTCCGGCGATAATATTCCCCGGCGTTCTCCCGTCAGCTGTGCGGCGAATCCTGAATTGCTCTCATTGTGTAAAAAAACTATCAAGTAGGTATAAAAAAGCAAATTGAGGAGCTACTATTTTTATGTTTTCAATCATAGTAAAATTTGCAGTTTCAAGGTACAATCACATTTCCCCGCTCTGGATGCCAAAAATATTCCTTTTGGAGTAAGTGTAAACGGATGCTCATAAGGGAGTATTAGCTATGGAATCTTTGTTACTAAAGGTGTGATTCAATCAAACACCATAGCAAAAGATATCAAACTAAATTAGACCTGAGTAGTTTGCAGCTTGAGAATTGAGCAGATAAGCAATGCTCTAAAGGTAAATTTCCTAGTTTGATCATTTAATTCAAATTTTTTCACGTGTTTATCCGGTAATCACCAGTTACCAATGAAATATTAGCTGCGGGCTACTGAGAAATGGTAAATCGTTATATGACAATACATTCAATGAAAGGAAGTAAGTTACAAATGCCACCATCAACATATTCGCGACTGATTCATTTTTTACAGGAAGATTTGTCAATTTCTACGGCATCCCTGGCCGTCGCCCTGCGACATCGGGAACAAGATCCAGGTCCCTTACCGATGATCCTTTGGCAGTATGGCTTAATTACTTTAGAACAGTTGGAACAAATTTATGACTGGTTGGAAACGGCTTAATACAGACCGTGTAAGTCTGACAAACAGGCTACCACCGCTACGCGGAAGTCAAAAAATAAATCAGCTTATTATATAGGCTTTTGATTGATTTCTATTGGTTGTGCTGTATTACGCCTACATAGAGTGTCTTGCAAGAGAAATTTGACTTGATAAGTTTTTGGTTGCAATCGTTATTCTAATTATTATAGTATGAGTTTCATACAGGAGAATTGAGGTATGTTACGTCCATTCTGCCTTGTAACGAGGCTGATAGACCAGAGAGTTGATTGTTACCATTTTTACTTATGTGAATACAGATGCAAAGAGCGAGTTAAATATTTAACTCGCTCTTGATAATTTAATTCTGAGTCAAACAAAATACTCAGATAGACTGACTAAATACTTTAGCTGCTGCGGCTACACCACCACCAGGAGTAAAGCCTTCGTGACCGAGTTCAGTGAGAGTAACTTCTAAGGCTGCTATACAGCTAAGAATATCGCGATCGCTGACAAAACCCAAGTGACCAATGCGGAAAATTTTGTTTTTCAGATGGTCTTGACCACCAGCTAAAGCAATATCAAAACGCTTGTTCATCAACGACCGAATTTTATCCGCTTCAATACCTTGTGTAGCTACAGCCGTAATTGCTGGACTAGCGTAATCATCTGATCCAAATAAAGGTAAATTCAAACCTCGAATCGCCGCACGGGTAGCATTTTTCAGTCGTTGGTGTCGTGTAAATATTGACTCCAAACCTTCAGCTTTCATCATCCGTAACGTGGTGTGTAAAGCCACAATCAAGTTCACGGGTGGAGTAAAGGGGGTAGTATTTTTGGCTGTGGATTTGCGATATTTACCCAAATCTAAATAATATTTTGGTAATTTCGCAGTTTTGTATGCTTCCCAAGCCTTGGGGCTAACAGTCACAAATCCTAATCCAGGAGGAATCATATAGCCTTTCTGAGAACCAGAAGCGACTACATCCAAGCCCCAGGTATCTATGGGCAAATTGAATGCACCCAAGCTAGTAACTGCGTCCACAATAATTAAAGCTTCACCATGTGCTTTTACCAGACGGTTGATAGCTTCTAAGTCATTTAACACACCCGTAGAGGTTTCGCTGTGGGTAATAATTACAGCTTTGATTTGCTTTTGGGTATCACCTTGCAGTTTTTCGGCAAACTTTGCTGTATCTAAAGGTTTACCCCATTCGGCGGTAATTGCTTCGACGTTCAAACCGTAGGCTTCACCGATTTCTACCCAACGTTCTCCAAATTTACCATTGGAGCCAACTAAAATGCGATCGCCTGGAGAGAGAAAATTAATAATTCCCGCTTCCACCGCACCCGTACCGCTAACATTCAGCATCATCACATCATTTTGAGTTTGATGTAACCATTTGAGGTTTTCTGTTACCTCAGCCATGATGTTGCTAAACTCATTGGTACGGTGTCCAATGGGGTGCTTGGCTAACGCTAGTAAGGCAGCCTCTGGTACTGGTGTGGGGCCAGGAATCATTAGCATCAACTTATTGTCCATGTGTTTGTCCTAAAATCAAATAAAAGTTAAAAATGTAGGCGGATAGTTAAATTCTGGGAACGAATTTTAGATTTACCTGCATATACATACAAAATACTTGGCTATATTCTTCAAATCTATAGGAAATCTATAGGAAAAGTATTATTAAAGCTAAATTTTGATTAACTTGACTTTTGCCACAACTTATGTATATTTAAACTAATCTAAAATTCTTCTTTCAAGTTAAGCCTTTCCCGCTCTAGTGAAGTAGAAAATTATCTGTGTTCATATTTGGTTAATTAACTTTTCTGTGTATCTACTCAAGGCATAACTGCTATAGCTAGCGGGAAAGAAAAATTCAATTATCTACCTAGTACCGCCGTGAAGTCAAAAGTCAAAAAGCTTATAAAATGGGCTTTTCATGGATTTTGAATGGTCTGTTTATTTACGCCAACTTGTACTAGTTTGTTGAAGTTTTTTAGTGGAACTTATTTAGAATCTCACAAATTGGGACACAAATACAATATGCGACAAATTTTATCTCGTCAATCGGGGGTGACGACTTTAGCCGCATGATGGTTGATTGACCAACGATGATCTACTCCCAGAGAAGAAAATTGGCAAATCTGTTCTAGTTGCTTTTGCTGTACGGCAGCTTTCCGCAGAGTAATAATGAGTTGATTGACCTGATGCCGCAAATCAGGATTCTGACTAACGGCTGACATAGTTTGTCTTTCTAAGAGTTGAAGTAAAAGTTCGTAGTGAATAGGTGAAGGTAAAGGAATTTGCTCCATTAGTTGATGTAAAATTTCAAATTTGGGATTTTTTATTAGTCAGAGTTTGAACTCATGCCAAAATTGTTACACACTAAACTAGTATTTAGTGATTAAATTGATGTATCTGGAGATGAAGATTCTGCAAAGAGGTTAGCGATCGCTAAACTAGGATCTGGTTGTTTAACTAAATATTCTCCTATTAATACAGCTGTTGCCCCTGCTTGTTTTACTATATACAAATCTTCTGGAGTATGTAGCCCAGACTCACTGACAACTAGGAGATTCCGTTCTTGTAATTGACTACCTCGTGCTGCCAATAATTCACAGGTAGTTTGCAAGTCAACCGAAAAATCTTCTAAATTACGATTATTGATGCCGACGATAAATTCACCATCTAAAGCTAATACCCGGTCAAGTTCTGCCAAACTATGAACTTCAATCAAAGCCTTCATCTTCATGGCCTTGGCAATTTTGAGAAAGTATTGTAAATCTTGGTCACTGAGAATAGCTGCAATTAGCAAAACCGCATCTGCACCATGAATGCGAGCTAAGTACATTTGATAAGGATAGATAATAAAATCCTTACATAACAATGGTAAATCTACTGTAGCACGGACTTGAGATAAGTTCTCAAAACTACCTTGAAAAAACTTGGTATCTGTCAAAACAGAAAGACAACTAGCACCACCTTTTGCATAGGCAGAAGCGATCTCTACTGGGTCAAAATCTGCTCGTAAAACGCCTTTACTAGGGGAAGCTTTTTTGACTTCCGCAATCAATGCTGGCTTGGTTTTTCCTTCTTTGAGGGCGGCAATAAAATCACGAGTTGGCGGGGCTGAAAGTGCCTGCTTTTGCAATTTTGCCAAAGGTTGCCTTTCCCGCAGTTTGTCAATCTCAATTTCCTTATGCCAGACAATTTCTTCCAAAATGTTATTTGGGACTATATCTGGCAAGGTAGACTGATAACGCAAAAAAGAAACATTAATTGTTGTGTTCGTGGAACGGCGGCGAATTTGCATAATTTAAGGGCTGATTGCTGACTTTATGAGAATTAGCGATAAATGAGACGCGATAAATGAGACGCGATAAATCGCGTCTCTACAAGGGGCTAAACTATGGCTCGTTTGTACGCTTCATCTAGCACTTCGGAAAGTGTCGGATGGGCGTGGACTAAATGAGCTAGGTCTTGGACAGATTGACGATTGGCGATCGCAGCTGAAGCTTCATGAATCAAATCGGCGGCGTGCATTCCGAAGATATGGACACCGAGAACTTCACCAGTATCTTTGCGATACACTACCTTAGCCATACCGTCGGATTCGTTTTCTGCCAAGGCTTTAGAATTACCTTTGAAATAACTTTTACTGGTGGCGATTTCAAAGCCTTCAGCTTGGGCTAATTCCTTCGCGGCTACTTCTGTTAAACCGACATAGCTGACTTCTGGGTGAGTAAATGCGGCGGCGGGGATGCTGCGATAGTCTACCACACGCGATCGCCCCACGATATTTTCTACCGCGATGATACCTTGAGCCGAAGCGGCGTGTGCCAACATCATTTTGCCGTTAGCGTCACCAATTGCCCAAACATGAGGTACTACTTCCCCGGCTGAAATCACTGCCATGCGATCATCTACGGGGATATAGTTCCGTCGGTCTAGTTCGATACCTAAAGTTTCTAAACCCAAATTTTTAGTGGCGGGGATGCGGCCTGTGGCTACTAAGCAAGCATCCACTTCAATCACATCAATATCTTCTTTGGTTTTGAAATCTGCTAATTCAATCACCACCGGAGAACCGGGAATAATTTTTTTAGCGTATATGCCGACTTTGGTTTCAATGTCGCGAGGAGTAATTAAAACTCGTTCGGCAAGTTTGGCAATATCACGGTCAAATCCTGGCATTAATTGGTCTAGGGCTTCAATCATGGTGATTTCACAGCCCAAAGCCGAGTAAACATCAGAAAATTCTAAACCGATATAACCACTACCAATGATCGCTACCCATTCTGGTAAAGATTCTAATTTCACACCTTGGTCGCTGGTAAAAACGGTTTTGCCGTCTACTTCAATTCCTGGAGGTACAAAGGGTACGGAACCAGGGGAAAGAATGATATCTTTGGCTGTGATAGTTTTTTCGCCACCATCCCCGGTGATTGTCACCTTTTGGGTGCCGGCAATTTTTCCCCAACCCCTGATAATATCTACTTTCAGACGTTTGAGACTGTTAGTTAAATCGCCTTGAATTTTGGAAACCAGATTGCCCGCATGATCTGCGATCGCTTGGCGGTCAAATGTGACATGATCAACTTGAATCCCCAGGGATTTCAGGTGATGGGCATTACGTAACTCCCGCACACGTCCAGATGCCGCCAGCAGCGCTTTAGAAGGGATACAACCACGATTGACACAAGTTCCTCCCATGTCCGCTGCTTCGATAATTGCTGTTTTCAGTCCACAGCTAACGGCGTGTAGGGCTGCACCATGTCCGCCTACACCCGCGCCGATAATGACTAAATCGTAATCAAATCCATAACTCACGTTATTTTCCCCGTGTGCTTCGCCTATTTATTTTCAACTTGACCAGTAATCTACGCAACCCCAGTAAGTTTGAGCGTTGTCAGATTAAAATTACATATTATGCTTTAACTTAGCAGGCGAAGATGTAGATTTTTTTACATTATTATAAATTCTACAAAATAACATATTTTTCAACGTTTCCTCAAAGAGGTAATTAATTAATTGTCCCTTTGCAGCTTGACCACAACTAAGTAATAACAAACTATACAAAAAAGCTGATTCAATCCACCATACAGCCTACACCACGAGCCACAAGGAAGGGATGGTCTTGATCAGAAGCAGAAGTTATGGCGCGGTCAGCCAAGCCGTAGACTGATCCAGTTCTATAATTGCTTTGTCCTAAATGGACTGGCTTTTGTATAATCGGATGCTGCTAAACTAGGTTGTGTCTGACAAATAGAAGAGATATGATATATGCCCTAATTGTATACAGGGTTAGCACATTTTTGAGTTGATATTGTCTCAAATCGAAAAATTGCAATTATTATTTATTATCAGAACTTACTTTTCTAGCTTATGCATATCTTCTCAACCCAAACACTCCGCCCCGCATTAGGTTTTGCCGTTTTCTTGCTGGTAAGTACATCTGGTAGTGGTTTACATACGCAGTCAAAAAATCACCAACAAATTTCAGAACTTCAGGCAGAGAAGTCTTCATTATTTACACCAGCAGAAAATTCTTTGGCCACGAAAGCACAGATTTCACTTCCTACCATTCAACCTGTTCAGAAACTAGCTACAATTTTTCATAATCCTTTCATGCTTCCCCAGATATCCTATCAAAGTCTCAGCCAAATAAATACCTTGACATCGGGGCAAGCTCAAGCATCAATACCTGTAAGTTATCCAGTCATAGATGAGTGGCAAAAGTATAAATTTAGCGTTCAAGGCAGTCAGATTTTAAGTGCAGGAAAACTGCCAAAATCTGAGATTAATTTTAAGCAAGCAGATTTATTAAGTGTTCTTGTGAACACGAGAGAATATTTTCAAAACCACGCTTCTGAAGACCCAAATATTTTTCGTAAAGGGCTGCTGGGTACTCAAGGAGTGAGTGTAGAAGATATTATAAATACTTTAGATTTCATGATTTCTGTATTAAGTGATGATATTGCAAACAATCGCACCACCCGGTTACAAAATCCTGATTTTATTAATACCAATTTCCGAGTAATCAAATGGTCTGCCCATAATCCAAAGAACCAGAAGCAGAATCAAGTACGAATTACGAAATATGCTGTTTTTGAGCATACAGGTTCTCGCACTAGAACTCCTGCTTATAATATCCCGATTTACAGTTTAAAAGAAGACAATATTACTGATAAATTCTATACCAGATACACAAAGCAAGATGTTTTATCAGGTATTTATGAGCCTGGTGGTAAAGAACATGGTAGAGTCAAGCCCCTAGCTTATTTAACTCGCGCTGGCTTAGAAGAAGCCTTAATGCAGGGAACAATTTTGATTAATTTTACAGATGGGACTCAAGCATATTTTAATGTGGATAGAAATAATGGGATTTCTTATGTACCGGGATTAAAGGCGACATCACAAAGGCGTTACTGGTACTTTCGACAAGTGGACGCTATCAAAGGTTATGGACATAATATAGATGCCAAAATTTCCATTAAGCCAGGAGTAACTTTTGCGGGAGACATCCTAAATATTGGGTTAGGCAGAATCGTCGTCATTGAACATACGAGAAATGGGCGCAAACATTTACAAATGGGAGTTATGGCGGATACCGGCGGAGCATTTTTGCCTAATCTGCATCAACTTGATTTCCTAGCCGGCACTTTTAAGAATCGACAAGAGTTTAACCGGCATATCCGCCAATTACCTGAGTATGCTACAGCCTATTTTCTCGTGAAAAAGTGATAAATTAAGAAAAATATAGGTCAATAATTAATTATTGGCTATTAATATTTTAGTCTTGTCACGCCAGTAGGTTTGAGCGTTACGTTCTTGATAAAATTGTTTCGCTCATCAGGATTTCCCAGAGTACATCAAACGATAGCATTGTTATTCATGTCTTTTTTTGATGATTTACTCTGGTAGAAATTTAGGAGATATAATATCTGTGAGGGTGTAAGGACAGATGTCCGGAAATAATGATAATCCAGTTTCTTTTTCGGCGCTAATGCTAGCCAGAGGATAAACATCTTCGATGGCTTCAGTTAGATGAGGTTGAAGACTAGGGTTTTTTTGGAGAAGTTTTTCTAAACGCAAGCGTTGCTCTTTGATGGTTAATTGCCAGCTCCGAGAGCGCAAGTTAGGCTGAAATTGCCATTTTAAGAGGTGCATAATTAAGATTTCTAATCTGTTTTCTAGTTGTCGTTTTTCTGAGCGTCCCATATCTTCTATTTCATCGGCGATATTCTGCCAATCAATTTGGTCAAGTTGCCGAGTTTTTAATAGGTTTACTTGTTCTGCTGTCCAAGCATAAAAGTCATTTTCATGGGTGCTTGAGTTCATCTAAAAACCTCCGGGAGTTTGGAAACCGTGCGTCTTTAGACCACGGAGGAAACACGACACGGTTAATAAATTAACCGTCCAATTATCCAAACTATGCATAGGAGTAACCGTCCTTTTTGTGAATGTGCTGACAATACTTGTAGTTTATTCCTTGAACCAATCCGTTCTTAGTTGAAATATTAAAACTACCAGTTGCACGAGTTGCAATTCTCCCAAGATATTCACCAACTTTTTTGCCATTAGTCACAACAGCTTTCACAATGTCTCCAGTCTGGAAACCAAAATGGAACTTGGTTCTAGAACAATGACGTATTGGAAATCCATACTTGTTAGTACGGCATGATTGCCGTGTGCCATGACCATTAGCTATAATCAGCGCTGGCTGAATACCTTTGATGTATAAAATAAACGAGCGTGGAGGGATTTGAACCCCCGACCCACAGAACCGGAATCTGTTGCTCTATCCACTGAGCCACACGCCCTAACTTTGCTCTAATATAGCACAATTTTAGAAATAATCCGCAGGGTTTACGGGCGTGCCATTGCGACGCACTTCAAAATGCAGGTGAGGCCCTGTAGATAAGCCTGTGGAACCGACAGATGCGATCGCCTGTCCTCGTTCTACTGATTGTCCTTCAGCGACAAACAACTCGCTGGCGTGTGCATACAAGGTAGTCATATTTTTACCATGATCAATAATTACAGTTCTGCCATAACCGCCGTACCAACCTGCAAAAATCACGTTTCCAGAATCGGCTGCTCTAATTCTACTACCATGACTGGCGGCAAAATCTAACCCGGAATGAAAGCGACGATATCCCAAAATCGGATGTGTACGCCACCCAAAGGCGCTACTAGTGCGGGCGTTGCTAGGAAAAGCTAGTATTCCAGTTCCCCGAATCAGGATGTTACTGCGGCTGTTGGCTTTGGCTTGGGCTGCTGCAACTTTATTTTGAATCAAAACTTCTAAATTTTTAGAATCTTGATCCAACTGGTTTTGTGCGGCTTCTAAGGCTAGGCGATCGCTATTTAAACGGACAATCAATTCTGACTGTGATTCCGCCTGAATTTGATAATCGGCTTTTTGTACGAATAACTGCTGACGAATCAAAGCAATTTCGTTTTTTTGCTGTTCTACAGCCGTTTTTTGTTGATTTATTAGGTTTGCTTGGGTGTTGAGTTTCGCTAAAATCTTTTGGTCAGCCTGATAGACTAACTTCAGTTGACGACGACGGCTGATAAAGTCGCTGATATTTTGACTTTGTAACAAAATTGCCCATCCTTGCGAAACAGGCGATCGCTGAAGATATCGTAATCTAGCTACTGTTGCTGTGCGACTTTTTTCATAATCACTTTCTGTAACAACTAAATCTGCTTCTAATTCTTCCAGGTGTTCAGTAGCCAGCCGTAATCTTAACTCACTATCTTGAATATGAGTATTTGTAATTTCTAAGTTTTCCTTGATTCCAGTCAACCGATTTTCTGCCGCTTCTTGTAAATTAGTCAAGCGATCGCGCTGCTGAATCGTTTTCTCACGTTCTTGCTTAACTTGTTGCTGCTGTTGTTTGAGAGTATCAATTGATGGTGCGGTATTTGCAGATACTGGCAGCCATAGAAAAGCAATGCATAAAACACAGCATAATGCAATACATAAATTAAATAATTTTGTTTGGGGGAAAAATAGCGATCTCATGCTGTTAATTGAGCCAGTTGCAGGCATTAACAGCATTATTCCCAAAACTTAGTAAAATCTAACATCTAAAATTCCCCTCCCCGCCAGCGAGGAGGGGCTAGGGGAGGGGTTTCTCAAAACTGATTTTTCCAACTTGCCAAATCAGCCAAAGAGCGATCGCGGTAACGTCCATAACGCTCTGGCTTACTTTTGATTTTTACCCCTAAATCCGGGATAATTCCAAAATTCGGCGGCATTGGCTGAAAATGCTTTGGTGAAGCTGAACTAATAAATTCTAATAACGCCCCCATCATTGTAGTTGGTGGTGCTGTTAATGGTTCCTTACCCAAAGCTATCCGGGCGGCATTAGTTCCCGCTAACCAACCATCGGCTGCGGCTGCGGTGTAACCTTCAGTCCCAATCAACTGTCCAGCCGCTAACAAAGTTGGACGCTGCTTAAATTGCAAAGTCGAGTGCATTAATTGCGGCGCATTCAGAAAAGTGTTGCGGTGCATAACTCCTAACCGCACAAATTCGGCATTTTCTAAGCCAGGAATCAGGCGGAAAACTCGCTTTTGTTCACCCCAGCGCAGGTTAGTTTGGAATCCTACCATGTTCCAAAGTTGACCTGCTTTATCTTCTTGGCGTAACTGTACTACTGCATAGGGACGTTCGCCTGTGCGAGTATCAGATAATCCCACTGGTTTCAGGGGACCATAGCGCATGGTATCTTCTCCCCGGTGCGCTTGTTCTTCAATGGGTAAACAAGCTTCAAAAAATTTCGCTGTTTCCCGTTCAAAGTCCTTGATTTCAGTTTGTTCAGCTTGACGGAGTTCTGACCAAAAGTGCAGATATTGCTCTTTATTCATGGGACAATTTAGGTAAGCCGCCTCACCTTTGTCATAGCGCGATGCCATAAAAGCCACATCATGGTTAATGGATTCTCCTACAACAATGGGACTCGCCGCATCAAAAAAGCTGAGATATTCCATCCCCGTTACGCGGTGCAAATCTGCGGCTAAATCAGGACTGGTTAAAGGCCCTGTGGCTAAAACTACGATTCCTTCAGGGATAGCTGGGACTTCACCCCGGCGAAATTCAATTAAAGGATGGTTACATAAGGTTTCGGTCAAATCTTGGCCAAATTGCCCTCTGTCTACAGCTAACGCCCCACCAGCAGGAACAGCGTGTTCATCGGCTTTGGCAATGACAATGGAATTGAGTTGACGTAGCTCTTCGTGTAATAATCCGGTAGCGCGATCGCTGGCCATAGCCCCAAAGGAATTACTACAAACTAATTCCGCCAGATGTTCTGTATGATGGGCAGGGCTAAAGCGTTTTGGGCGCATTTCGTGGAGAATTACCGGCACTCCAGCCTGGGCTATTTGCCAAGCTGCTTCTGTCCCAGCTAGTCCACCTCCAATTACTTGTATCGGTTGTTGATCCATATTTATTTATTGCTCAGTTAGCCAATTTAAATTTGCTGGAAGTGCATATAAATCATCATAAATGATCAGGTTCATGGGATATTTTGTGTGATCCCAATTTTCTATAAACTGAAAATTAAAAGTAAAGTTTTATAATACGTAGAAAAATTACAGCGAGGAAATACTAATGGAACGCTCAAAAATTGTTGCAGTTGTTACAGGTGCGATTTCGATTCTTTTAGCGATCGCCTACTTAATTTTAGTGCAATTGCTAGACTACCGAGATATGAAACCAGCCCCCATTAGTCAATTGTCACTACAACAAGTTGTAGTCGCCACATACAGTCATAAGGACGAAAATCTCTTGTAAAAGATGAAATTGCCACAATTATTGCATCAAACTTCTGAGAGACAAAAGTATTTGTTTCTCTACTATTAGGCTTAGAGACAGGAAAACTTTTGACAAATTGGCACACAATCAGTCATGCCAATTTGTTAGATTTACGGATTATGCATGAAAAATAATTAATAGGGGGTCAACTGATGGCAGAGCCTAATCAGAACGATAAAAACGACTTTATTTACCCTCGTAGTCGTTACTATGGTCAATTTCAACCAGAACACTTAGTATTTAATGCCAATCTCCAAGAGTTTTCTCAAAGAGTCGGCTACATCTCCAATTTAGAAACATCCGGGAAACTGACTCCCCAACAAGCTTATAAAAGAATTAAAACACTTTGGAAACAGTTGAAACGCAGCAAAAAACAACTGAGTATCCATAACGAACTAGAACCACCAACAACACCGTGAAATCACTTAAACCCTGGGCTAAGTCCCTGAAACTCGTCCGGGGTGAGTGACACCACGATATTTTCCGATTCTATTTGGATAATGCAACGCCTTCCAGCTTGACTGTCCGTGTTCGACTCGAATCCACAAACTACGCCAACTTTTCCGATTACGTATGCTGGACGTAGGATTAAAACTTTATCCCCTACCTGAACACTCTTTGAGGTATACAATCTTCCCCCTATCAATTTTGTATTTTAAAAATGAAACTATATAAGTAAAATTTGACAATTATTTTATTTTATCTAAAATTTGTCTACTTTATAACCTTCTCTTAACTAAATTTGGCTTAAATCATGCATTGTCTCTCCTCGTTCGACTACACTCACGGCAAGTCGGTTCTCCGCGTTCCTATTCTGTGATGGGTAGGTTCTCATTTTTCGGTAGGATAGCTCCCATATCCTCTATTGAGCTACACCCTACAAAAAAGTAATACTATGACAACTTCTTCAATCCCGGCTCAAGCATCCTCCGCTAATTGGCATCTCCTGCTGCAACAATTAATGGATAGTCAATCATTAACTCGTATTCAAGCCTCAGAGTTGATGCAAGGGTGGTTAACTGAAGCTGTGCCGCCAGAATTATCAGGGGCGATTTTAACAGCGCTGAACTTTAAAGGCATTTCCGCCGAAGAGTTGACGGGGATGGCACAAGTATTACAATCTCAATCAAAACTGGGGACTGGGCAAGAATCTACCCAAACCCTAATTCCCACTCTCATCGATACCTGTGGTACTGGTGGCGACGGGTCATCAACTTTTAACATTTCCACAGCAGTGGCTTTTGTTGCTGCTGCCTACGGTGTACCTGTTGCTAAACATGGCAATCGTTCCGCGTCAAGTCTTACAGGCAGCGCGGATGTTTTGGAAGCATTGGGAGTAAATCTCAATGCTTCTCCTGAAAAGGTGCAAGCGGCAGTACAAGAGGTAGGGATTACCTTCTTGTTTGCCCCTGGGTGGCATCCCGCACTCAAAGCCGTTGGTTCTTTGCGACGAACTTTAAAAGTCCGAACGATATTTAATTTACTGGGGCCATTAGTAAATCCCTTGTATCCCAGTGGGCAAGTAGTAGGGCTATTTACTCCCACACTTTTAACAACTGTTGCCCAAGCCTTAAATAATTTGGGCAAACAAAAAGCAATCGTTCTGCATGGGCGAGAAAAACTTGATGAGGCTGGGTTAGGAGATATAACTGACTTAGCAGTTTTATCAGAAGGTAAAGTACAGTTAACTACCGTGAATCCTCAAGAAGTGGGTGTAAATACTGCTTCCATTGCTGCACTCCGAGGTGGAAATGTCCAAGAAAATGCAGTAATACTCAAAGCAGTTTTACAAGGTAAGGGAACTCAGGCACAACAGGATGCTGTAGCATTAAATGCTTCCTTGGCACTGCAAGTAGCGGGGGCAATTCCTTTGTTAGACCATGCTCAAGGTGTGAGTTTATCTAGGGAAATTCTTCAGAGTGGTTCTGCTTGGGAAAAATTGTCACAGCTCGTCGAGTTTCTCCAGAATTAACTTCTAAGCGTGATTGCGGGCTAAATTCGACAACATCGCGTCTAATGGTGACATCATAGTTGCCAAAAAAGTCGTGTCCTAATAACCCAGTGTCTAGCTGTTCGCCTGCGATCGCCACTGCGACTCTATTCACCTTCACCCCAGCCACTGCCATAGAATCAACATAACCAATGGGAAATTCTACTGTTCTTTCACTGGCAGTACTTGCCTTGGCTGTTCCCACAGGCACAACTCCCAAGGCATTAGCCATTTCTTGGGTGATCACTGTGCCACTCGCGCCTGTATCGACAATCATGTCAAATTTCTGCTGGTTGTTAAAGGTGACTTCCACAATTGGCGTTCCACCCATGCGTCGTTTGATGGGGGCAGTAAATACGGCTTTCTCTGGGGCGCGTAATGCGGAAATCGGCGAAGTGGTTGGGATTGGTGGCTGTTGTGTGGATGCTGGTGGAGTGATGGTAGGAACGGAGGGATTGGTTTGAGGCTGGGGAACAGCCACTACGATACGCTGATTCTCTGGCTTTGGTGACGGGATGGGGCGAGGAGTAGCTTTTTGTCGGGCTGTTTTGACCTGGCCTTGGTACTCGGAAATTTTGTCTTGGGCTGTATCAAACTCCAAACTCTGTGGCGGCACTTCTTCCATGAGAGCGATCGCATCTTGGTACTGACTCACCACCAACTGCCAATCATCTGGCGATTGAGCCGATTGACTGATGCTCCAAGCCCCTACAGCTCTATCTAGACCCATTTCAAAAGAATTTATTTTGGGTTCTGATGGTGGTAATGCTTTAGGTGCTGGTAATGCTGCTGGTGCTATGGGTTTAACAGAAGGCGACACTGCCAATTTGTCGCTGACAACCGAATTTTGATGGCTAATAGTCCCAGAAGTATATTTTTTTTGACTACAAGCAACACCCAAAACCGCGAGAGTGCTGGAGAGAAAAATGAGGGTTGCACGAGATAAAAACGGCTGAAGCATAATTAACTTCAATTTTACATAGGTAAGGGACTGCAAAGCTAGTTTTTTGCCACCGATTCTGAGCGAATCCTAGAAAATAAAGTTTAGGGAGTTCCACATGAGATAATTAATATTCGCAGTATTAGCTAAATTGGGGACTCAAGACTGCTTACTATTAACTGTTGACTGTTACTGCTGATTGTTAAATAAATTTCCACAATCACAATCATGATTCTTCCACTATACCTAAGGTCAAGCTTTGCTAAACTGGGTAATGCCCCGCACAGCTAACGTGGGTGTAGATAGAAGAACTGCTATTTTGAAATCGGGGTCACGCCCCATCCAATATTTAACCCTATCCTTTTGTTTTAATCACTTATGCCCCTGACTGACTCAATACCTGCTCTACTTGTTTTGGCTGATGGAACTACTTATCGCGGTTGGTCTTTTGGTGCAATGGGAACCAAAATCGGGGAAGTGGTATTCAACACTGGCATGACTGGATACCAAGAAGTTCTGACTGACCCTAGTTATTGCGGCCAAATTGTCATTTTTACCTATCCTGAATTAGGGAATACTGGCATCAATCTGGAAGACGAAGAATCGGCGCGGCCGCTGTGTGCCGGAGCGATCGCTCGCAATATTTGTCATCGCCCCAGTAACTGGCGCTCAACCCAATCCCTGCCTGATTACCTCCGTCAGCACCAAATACCCGGTATTTACGGCATTGATACCCGCGCTCTTACACGCAAAATTCGGACAGTAGGAGCCATGAATGGTGGTATTTCTACATCAATTCTAGATGAAGTGGAATTGTTAGAACAGGTACAGGCAGCACCAAGCATGGCTGGTTTAAACTTGGCTCGTCAAGCTACCACTCCCACGATGTATGAATGGACAGAGGCCACAGTTCCAGCTTGGGAATTCAACTCGGAGTCTGTGGTAAATGTGGGCGAGTCTTTTACTGTTGTCGCCCTTGACTTTGGTGTCAAACGAAATATTTTGCGTCGCCTAGCCAGTTACGGTTGTCGAGTTATTGTAGTTCCTATAGACACATCACCAGAAGAAATCCTCAAATATAATCCAGATGGCATCTTTCTTTCCAATGGTCCTGGTGATCCAGCCGCCGTTACGGAAGGTATTGCAACGGCCAAAGCATTGCTTAACAGTCAAAAACCCATATTCGGCATTTGTATGGGACACCAGATTTTGGCTCACGCTTTAGGGGCAGAAACTTATAAACTCAAATTTGGTCATCGTGGTTTAAATCAGCCCGCAGGACTACAGCAGAAAATAGAGATTACTAGCCAAAACCACAGTTTTGCAATTGACCCAGATTCATTACCTGCCGGAGTTGTGGAAGTTAGCCACCTCAACCTCAATGATCGCACTGTGGCTGGGATACGTCATAAGTCTTTGCCTATATTCTCCGTTCAGTATCACCCAGAGGCTAGTCCTGGTCCGCACGATGCTGATTACTTATTTGAGCAATTTGTCCAAGAAATGCGAACAGCACGGTCATCTCAAACATCTGAGGTAAGGTAAAAAGGAAGATGGGGTTTGAGAGTTTTAACTCTCTGCTTGTGTGCCTGTGGATGGTGTCGAATTGCCAACTGTGGGCAGCACCAAAGAGAAAACCAAAACTCTTTTATGTCTGATTAGTCGTGATTGATCGGGTTTTGGGTCAGTTTTTCCCAGCGGAATAACCACAATAGGGTATCTTCTACCCATCCAAATTATTCCCCTTATCCCAGCAGGTTGTAGACAACTTGTACTAAAACCATCTATACTTGGGCGTTAACTTTAACCATGAGGAGGGAATTATTGCTGAACCATTGAATCTAACCGTGAGCCTGAGAGGCACTCGCGAAGTCCGGGATAACTGTCAGCTATTCCGCCTCACAGGTTTGTTAGACGCATTTTCTGAG
>REBL01000226.1 GCA_007692755.1 Nodularia sp. (in: cyanobacteria)
CCAAGGACGGTACAACCAAGCCGAACCCCTGTATCTCCAAGCTTTAGAACTGAGACAACACCTGCTGGGAGACAATCATCCCCATGTCGCCACTAGCCTCAACAACTTGGCAGGACTCTACAATTACCAAGGACTCTACGACCAAGCCGAACCCCTCTATCTCCAAGCTTTAGAACTGGATAAACGCCTGCTGGGAGACAATCATCCCCATGTCGCCACCAGCCTCAACAACTTGGCAAATCTCTACTACTCCCAAGGAAGGTACGACCAAGCCGAACCCCTGTATCTCCAAGCTTTAGAACTCAGAAAACGCCTGCTGGGAGAAAATCATCCCGATGTCGCCACCAGCCTCAACAACTTGGCAGGACTCTACTATTTCCAAGGAAGGTACGACCAAACCGAAACCCTGTTTCTCCAAGCTTTAGAACTGGATAAACGCCTGATGGGAGACAATCATCCCGATGTCGCCACCAGCCTCAACAACTTGGGATTACTCTACAAATCTCAAGGACGCTACGACCAAGCCGAACCCCTGTTTCTCCAATCTTTTAAAATTCGTCAGCAGGTGTTTGGGGTTGACCATCCAAAGACGGTGAGTGTTCGCCAAAATTTAGCAAATCTTCGGGCTAATTTGAGTGATAGTCCTGAATCTGAAAACTTTGATAGCAATCATATTTGATTTGGAAATATCGAGAGGCTCACAGGAAATATTAAAACTATTCGTGTATTGAATCACACCCAGAAATTCTGAACCGTAAAGCGATCGCCTGGATATCCTCCCCATAAGAATGAGGCAGTAACACGTTAAGCTGTATAAGAGTAGCATTTTGTTGCACTTTTCAGATAAATTTTATTTTTCTTCCTTGAGAAACCCGGAATGCTAGACCAAATTTTTGATTATCTTAACTTTCATTTCAGCGTTGAAGCCCCGATAGTCCTGCTAATCCTGGTTCTATTAGAGGCTGTACTATCTGCTGATAACGCGATCGCCCTCGCTGCGATCGCCCAAGGATTAGAAGACAAGGAACTCGAACGCAAAGCCCTCAACTTTGGTTTAGTCGTGGCTTATGTGCTGCGAATTAGCCTGATTCTCACTGCCACTTGGATACAAAAATACTGGCAATTTGAATTATTAGGTGCTGCCTATCTGCTGTGGTTGGTGTTTCAACATTTTACCTCAGAAGAAGCCGACGACGCGCATCATGGCCCCCGTTTTAAATCTTTGTTGCAAGCCATACCTGTAATCGCCTTTACAGATTTAGCCTTTTCCTTGGATAGTGTGACCACTGCGATCGCGGTTTCTCAAGAAAAGTGGCTAGTCCTGACCGGTGCAACAATTGGCATTATTACCCTACGATTTATGACCGGATTATTTATCCGGTGGTTAGACGAATTTAAAAACCTCGAAGATGCCGGCTATATCACCGTGGCGTTTGTCGGTTTGCGCCTGTTAATGAGAGTGATCAACGATAACTTAGTCCCACCAGAATGGGCGGTAATTACAGCGATCGCACTGGTTCTCGTCTGGGGATTTTCCCAGCGTAATGTCATTGAAGAAGTACCCGAATTAGAACCCGAAAAGAGTGAAATTTCCTCATGAGAGAGGAAGCTAACCACCTAGAAAAACTTCATCTATCTAGTCCACTTCAGTGGACTTTAGCTATTAGCCAGGAACTTAAGTTCCTGGCGGGATAAAAGAGGCTATCTAAATTATTCTTTTAACCAAGGTGTTAAATGTGGTTGCCAACTAACTAATTCTTCCTCTTTAAACCACAAAGCGATTTCTCTCTGTGCAGTTTCCAAAGCATCAGATCCGTGGATCAGATTGCGGCCAATATTAGTGCCAAAATCGCCCCGAATTGTGCCAGGTTCTGCCGTTAAAGGGTTAGTAGCGCCAATTATTTTTCTCGCAGAAGCCACAACACCGTCACCTTCCCAAACCATCGCCACAACAGGGCCGGAGGTGATAAATTCCACTAAACTACCAAAAAATGGTCGTTCCTTGTGAACATCATAGTGCTGTTCCGCCAATTCGCGGCTGACCTTCATGAATTTCAGACCCACGAGGGTAAAACCTTTAGTTTCATAGCGACGGATGATCTCCGCTACTAGTCCACGCTGTACACCATCAGGTTTAATTGCTAAAAATGTGCGTTCCAAAGCTATCTCCCAAAACTTAATCCGTTTTTATCTAGCCCTAGTTATTGCCATTTGCCTTGAGTCTGTTGTTCAGGTCATAAAGATTTCACATTCTCCACTAATGACCAACGACTTATGACTAATGACCAATGACTACTGACCAATCAGAGTTTATCTCAGAAATTATCTCTAAGTGCATATCCGTTGCAAGTCGAATGCGCTAAATTGTTAATTCGTGGGTGCAATACAGAGGTCACGACAAATGGGTGCTGAATCAACTGCTACATCTGAAGAGGTGGTCATGCCTTCCAACGGACATAAATCGGAATTGAAAAATCACAAACAAAAAAAGCTGCTACCACCTAGTAATACTACAGGCGGTTTGTCTCATTCCTGGAAAATTGAGGATAGCGAAGCCTTATACCGGATCGAAGGTTGGGGAGAGCCATATTTTTCCATTAACGCGGCGGGACATATTACCGTTTCTCCCAAGGGCGATCGCGGCGGTTCTCTAGACTTGTTTGAATTAGTCAACGCCTTGAAGCAGCGTAACTTGGGACTGCCGATGTTAATTCGCTTCTCCGATATTTTGGAAGACCGGATCGAGCGGTTGAATGCTTGTTTTAATAAAGCGATCGCCCGCTATAATTACCCAGGCGTATATCGTGGCGTGTTTCCTGTCAAGTGCAACCAAGAACGCCATTTAATTGAAGATTTAGTCAAATTTGGCAAACCTCACCAGTTTGGCTTAGAAGCCGGTTCTAAACCAGAATTAATGATTGCCCTGGCCTTGTTGGATACACCAGGCGCATTGCTCATTTGCAACGGCTATAAAGACCGGGAATACATCGAAACGGCAATGTTAGCCCAACGACTAGGGCAAACCTCAATTATCGTCATCGAACAGGTAGAAGAGGTTGATTTAGTAATTGCGGCCCACCGTCAATTAGGCATTAAGCCGATTTTGGGAGTTCGCGCCAAATTAAGTACCCAAGGTATGGGACGCTGGGGAACATCCACAGGCGATCGCGCTAAATTTGGTCTGACAATTCCTGAAATCATGGAAGCTGTCAACAAACTCCGTGAAGCTAATTTACTGGATTGTTTGCAGTTGATGCACTTCCACATTGGCTCACAAATCTCAGCCATTAATGTGATTAAAGATGCCATCCAAGAAGCTAGCCGCATTTATGTAGAGTTAGCCATGTTGGGGGCAGATATGCAATACCTCGATGTTGGCGGTGGCTTGGGTGTAGATTACGACGGTTCCCAAACCAACTTCTACGCCTCCAAAAACTACAATATGCAAAACTATGCTAACGACATCGTAGCCGAGTTAAAAGATACCTGTGCAGAGAAGCAAATTCCCGTACCAACACTGATTAGTGAAAGTGGAAGAGCGATCGCCTCCCATCAATCAGTACTAATTTTTGATGTTCTCAGCACTAGCGATGTGCCGCTAGATTTACCAGAACCCCCAGAAGAAGAAGAATCCCCTGTAATCAAATACTTGTGGGAAACGTACCAATCCATTAACCAAGAGAATTATCAGGAGTTCTTTCACGACGCAGCCCAATTTAAAGAAGAAGCCATCAGCCGATTCAACTTAGGAATCCTCCGCCTCCAAGAACGAGCCAAAGCCGAGAGACTCTACTGGGCTTGCTGTCAAAAAATCTTGAACATCACCAGACAGCAGGAATACGTACCTGATGAATTGGAAGACCTAGAAAAGATCATGGCTTCCATTTACTACATCAATCTTTCAGTATTTCAATCAGCACCAGATTGTTGGGCAATAGACCAACTATTTCCCATCATGCCCATACATCGTCTAGACGAAGAACCCATACGACGCGGAATTTTGGCAGACCTCACCTGTGATAGTGATGGCAAAATTGACCAATTTATTGACCTCCGCGATGTCAAATCAGTTTTAGAACTGCACACATTTAAGCCAGAAGAACCCTACTATCTGGGGATGTTCCTCAATGGAGCCTATCAAGAAATAATGGGCAACTTGCACAACTTATTTGGTAATACCAACGCAGTTCATATCCAGTTGACACCCAAAGGCTACCAAATTCAACACATCGTCAAAGGCGACACCATGAGCGAAGTAGTCAGCTATGTACAGTATGACTCTGAAGATATGGTAGAAAGTATCCGTCAGCGTTGTGAGAAAGCCTTAGAAGAAAAACATATCACCCTAGCTGAATCCCAGCGACTGCTACAAACCTACGAGCAGAGTCTGGGAAGATATACTTATCTGAATAGCTAGGGGGAAGAAGCAGGGGGAAGAAGCAGGGGTGCAGGGTGCAGGCGGGAAAAAACTTCTGTTCCCAATCCCCAATCCCCATTAAAAGCCTCTAGAATAAGTTTTTTGACTTTTGACTTTTGACTTTTGACTTTTGACTTCCGCCCTGCGGTACTACTCTCTAAGTTGCATTCGTTCCCAGCAAGTCCTCAATCGCTTGCCGTTCAAAAGGTGTTTCCGATGGCGGAGTTTGACGGGCATCAGTAATCAGCCAATCTAAAGCAGCAGCTTGGACATCTATGGCATCACCCGTTTTATCTACGCAATAGCGTCCAAACACTAACTTATCAACCAGTCTGACTCCGGGGCCTAATCTCGACCATTCAAAAATTACACTGTTCTCTACTGTTGCACCATTGCATATCCAGCAATTTGGGCCAATCATCGCCGGGCCAACAATCTTAGCACCATCTTCAATCCTGGTCATGCCACCAATGTAAACTGGGCCTGTGATATCCACTTTGTCCCAATTCACCGCCACATTTAAGCCAGTGTAGATACCAGGAGCGACTTGATTACCGGGAATTTGCACATTTTTAATATCGCCTCGCAGTACACCATTAATTGCCCGCCAGTAGTCTGGTACTTTACCAATATCTACCCATTCAAAGTCCATTGCGATGGCGTAAAAGGGCGCACCAACTTCTACCAATTTGGGAAATAACTGGCCACCGATGTCATATTCCACTCCAGAAGGTATGTACTCAAACACCTCTGGCTCAAAAATATAAATACCAGTGTTGATGTTGGTGCTAATAGCTTCCTCTTTCGAGGGTTTCTCTTGGAAATCTACAACGCGACTATCTTCGTCAGTGACTACCACACCGTAACTGGAGACCTCTTCTGGTGGCACAGATTTAGTAATAATGGTAGCAATTGACCCTTTAGATTTATGCCACTTCACAGCCGCAGACAAATCTAGGTCAATCAGAGCATCACCACACAACACCACAAAGGTATCATCAAAAAATGGTGAGAAATCTTGGATACGCCGCATTCCACCAGCCGAACCAATAGCTTCTCCGACTAATTTGCCGTCATCATCAATTTTGCCTTCAAAAGAATAAGCGATTTCTACGCCAAACCTTTGACCGTCACGGAAATAGTTTTCAATTTCCTCCGCCAAATGGCTAACATTGACCATAATCTGGTTAAATCCATGTTGGCGCAAAAGTTCCAAAAGGAATTCCATCACTGGCTTTTGCAGGATAGGAATCATCGGTTTGGGAATTGTATAGGTAATGGGACGCACACGAGTACCCTTACCCGCCGCGAGAATCATGGCTTTCATAAAATTTTATTCCTCAAACACAAGCCAGTTTACTTTCATTGAGTGATACTTAATCATCAGTTTTAATTTCTGGTCTAAGTAACCCCTAAAAACAGGGATAACAGGAATTTGTTGGTTATTGCAAGCTTTTAGGTATGACCAGATGACAAGTAACCGATTATAATTTTAACTAATCCGCGTAATTTACCAGTTTTTTACAAGCTGCTTGTCAGGATGCTTAAGCTGAGTCTGTAAGTAACCGGATTTTAATCTCCTGGTAAAACTTGTCTTGTAATAACTCGACTTTGGATTGAGATGAAAGCAGTAGTAGCGCCCAAAAAACACTAACTGTGTGGCTATTTTCTGACTCATGGGGAGAATTATTTTGGTTTGGTTGTTTTGTTTGAGTCCACAAATCTACCAGTTGTTCTAAATTTAAACAATCTTGTGCTTTAAATAGCTCTTTTGCAGAACAATGCAACACTTGCTCTAGTTCCCCAGCTACTTCCGTCAGATTTTCCTGGTGAGCTAACTCTAGCGCCTGTCGCATATTTTGGGCGCTGGGCTGACGTTTGGGGCGAACAGGTTTGCTGGATTTTTGCACAAGTTTAAGCTGGTTTGCCATAATCTGCAATTGCTTAATTAACTCTTGCAGAGTTACACGCCGCTTTGGCGGTGGCATTGCTGACGGACGGCGGCGCAGGTGTCGCTCTAATTGCAGACGATGAGCATGATGTAATAACCCACCTTCACTTCCCAACATAGCATCATCTACTACATCATCTTGTGCATCCTCTACTGTAGATAATTGCATCAAAGTATTGGCTTTGAATAACACCAGCATCGATGCTGACAAAAAAGCTTGTCCCGATTGTGACAAGTCAGACTCATAGCCTTTAGCTGTGGCCTCTGGTGCCATTAGTTCTAGATAATGGTCAATCACCTCAATGACTTGGACATCCCAAGGATCGATGTCGCCTTGTTCAGCCTGTTCAATCAGGTGTGTGATTGTTTCTAATAACTCGGAAGCATCCATAAAATTTTGTTAAAAATCTTAATGAAAGATTTTCTGAATATAGTATATACACAAAAACGGCTTAAGCCTGTCTTGAAACAACAGCTTGAATCTCTGTATCTTTAGACCGGAGAGAGGTCAACAATCCCAATTAAACCAACTTTCTCCGACTGGCGATTGATTGCGCCCTAATTTAAATGCAGCGAGCCTGCATAGGCAGGCTTTGTTCCTATAGCCGCGACTTCAGTGCTTCGGCTCTTATTATTTCCAATTTCTGAAACCCACGGCGATGCCTTGAACCCAGGCATCGCGGATTTTAGATAAAAATCTAAAATCCCCAATCGATTTATCGATTCACTGCCGCAGCTTCTCGCGCCGCAGTCGCTTGGTCTGGGTGGATACCCAAACGTGTGAGATTAATTCGTCCTTTATTGTCAATTTCTCGCACTTTGACAATCACTTCATCCCCAACAGCTACTTCATCTTCAACTTTGCCAACGCGATAGTCAGCTAATTGAGAAATGTGAATCATGCCTTCTTTTCCAGGCAAAAATTCTACAAATGCACCAATAGGGATAATCCGAGTTACACGTCCTACATAAACATCGCCTTCGTGTAACTTCCGAGTCATGCCTTGAATGATGTTACGAGCTTTCTTCGCCTTACTTTCATCCACAGCAGAAATCGTCACGGTGCCATCATCTTCGATGTCAATTTTCGCACCAGTTTCTTCAGTGATACCCTTAATGGTTTTACCTCCAGGGCCAATGACCAGACCAATCATGTCTGAATCAATCTTAATGGTCAATAGACGTGGGGCATAGGGTGAGGTTTCAATGCGTGGTTCTTCGATAGTCTGGAGCATTTTATCCAGAATATGCAAGCGGGCTGATTTAGCTTGGTGAACGGCTTGGGCAATAACTTCCAATGACAAACCAGAGATTTTCATATCCATTTGCAAAGCGGTAATTCCGCTATCTGTCCCAGCGACTTTAAAGTCCATATCGCCCAAGAAGTCCTCAATCCCCTGAATATCAGTCAGGACTCTTACCTCGTCACCTTCTTTAATCAAACCCATTGCTGCACCACTAACGGGTTTGAGAATTGGTACACCAGCATCCATCAAGGATAGAGTGGAACCGCACACCGAACCCATCGAAGTGGAACCGTTGGAAGAAAGCACTTCCGAGACCACACGAATCACGTAGGGGAATTCTTCTTTTGACGGTAGGACAGGTAATAGCGCTCGTTCTGCTAACGCACCATGACCAATTTCACGCCTTCCTGGGAAACGCATCGGTTTAGTTTCCCCAACTGAGAACGGAGGAAAGTTATAGTGATGCAGGTAACGTTTGGATTGGTCTGTTTGCAAGTCATCGTTGAGGTTTTGGGCATCTCCAGGAGTACCCAGGGTACAAGCGGATAAGACTTGGGTTAACCCTCGATTAAATAAACCACTGCCGTGGACTCGCTTGGGTAACACACCAACTTGACAAGAAACCGGACGTACTTCATCAAGTTTGCGACCATCGACACGAACGTTGTCGTCAACAATTTGACGGCGCATGAAGTGTTTAGTTATGTCTTTAAAGGTGTTACCAAGTGCCTTGCCATTTGCCGTTGCAGCAACTCGAACTTCGTTTTCTTCTGGCAATTCTGCGATCGCATTTGCCACTTGATCCTTAACAGCATCCAAAGCGGTATCCCGTTGGGCTTTGCTGTATTCAAATTGAGACAGAATTTTCTTAATTTCATCGCTGGCGCGATCGCGGATATAATTGCTCAGAGTCGTGTCTACCTCTGGTGGTGCTTCTTGCACAACTTGTAGACCCATTTCTGCTAATAAATCTTGCTGCGCTTTGATTAAATCTCTGACTGCTTCGTAACCAAAATCAATTGCTTCGATAATATCTTGTTCTGGCAATTGATTGGCTCCCGCCTCCACCATGATTACACCATGGGGTGAACCAGCTACGATCAGATCCAAGTCTCCGTTTTGAATTTCTGCATAGGTGGGGTTAATAATGAAATCATCTCCCACTAAACCAACCCGCACGGCTGCCATTGGTCCATTAAACGGAATTTGTGCCATCAGGGTAGCAATAGAAGCACCAGTCACCGCCAGGACATCAGGTGGTACTAACTCATCCATCGACAGCGTGAAAGCGATAATTTGCAGGTCATCCCGCAACCATGAAGGAAACAAAGGTCTCATGGGGCGGTCTATCAGACGGCTAGTCAGAATGGTTTTTTCTGGTGGACGACCTTCTCGGCGCATGATTCCTCCGGGAATCCTACCTGCGGCATACAGTCTTTCTTCATAATCCACTGTCAGGGGAAGAAAATCAATTCCTTCTCTGCCCTTTGAACGTGTAGCCGTCACTAAAACAGATGTGTCCCCTGATTCTATTAAAACCGACCCACCAGCTTGGGGAGCCAGTAAGCCTACTTTCAGTCTAATATCCCTGCCATCGAAGGATATTGACTTATCAACTTCTGCCATTCAGTTTTTTTTCCTTCTCTTTCGCTTTTCTCTTTCTGTGGCAATCCTAACATTTCTGCCCTCAGACTGACTTCTGGTACACACAAAGATAAACAAGTTGTTCAATGCAAAGCCCGATAAAAAATTAGCGCCTCTACTACCTGCCCATCTGCTAGCTTCACCGCACGCGGAATATTGCCGATAATATCGAATCCCAAGGACTGCCAAAGTTGAACTGAAGGTGTATTAGTTTCAAAGACCAAATTGAACATCACCGCTTCATAGCCTAGCTTTGCGGCTATCATTAGCATGGCCTCGCCCATGAACCGTCCGATACCCAGACCGCGTAACTCAGGTTGTACAATGAAACCAGCGTTGCAAATATGGCTGCACATACCAGGAAAGTTAGGCTTCAAATAAAACGCCCCTAACACCTCTGTTGGTTTGTGTGTACCATCTTGACCAGATGTCCTGACTACAAAGGCATCTTGACTCAACCAGTAAGCTGAAAATGCCGCCTGCGACAGAGGTTTATTTTGGGGGTAAGTTTTACCTTCATTAATTACGAGATTTAATAATGATCTCACCACCTCCTGTTCTTGGGGTTTCATGTAATCTAGTTCAACGGCTAAATCATTTTTTAAAACTTGATATAAAGGTAATTCCATTATTAACAAAACTTCTAAATTTTGATTTATTACTTAAGTTTATTATACGACTTCATGTCCAATGATTTCAAATGGGCAATTTATTCAAAATAAAACAAATATTTCTATTGATAAAAACAGCAAATAATATCGTTAATATTTTAGTTAAAGGCAAGTTTGAGTAATTAGCACATGGCAATTTTACACGGTAATTGGTTCCTAAAAGATAATAATAGTTGTTTATTTATTTGGGGTGAAACGTGGCGTTCATCACGAGTCGATTTTGCTCTGAGTGCGTCTCAAGATATACCACTACATCCATTGGTAATGACACCAATTGAGTTGAGTGAGTGGTTAAGTTCTCAGAATATTAAAATTCCTAGCTTAATGCAGACAACCCAAGTTGCTGTAGCTGCTACTGGGCGAACTCGTAAAAGTACAAGTCCTACTAAAATCAGCTTACCAACCCATTCTCAAATTATTGATTTACCAACTCATATCTCAGAAAATAATCAGCAAGAAATAGAATTTATTTCCCCTTTGCATTCTGCTACTCTGGGTTCCGAAATCAATTCACCCCAATATCTCCAACCGTGGCGAATCGAGGGTATTTGTCTCAACCCCACTGAAGCGATAAAATTACTCGCTGCTGTTCCTTTGAATGCTGCGAGGGAAGAGGATACTTTATTCGGTGGAGACTTACGTTTTTGGTCACAAATTGCCCGTTGGAGTTTAGATTTACTCTCTCGGTGTAAGTTTTTGCCAACTATCCAAAAGCAAGCTGATAGTTCGATTGTTGCTAGGTGGAAAGTGCTTTTAGACAGTGCTGTGGACGGAACTCGCTTAGAAAAGTTTTCGGCAAAGATGCCCTTAGCTTGTCGTACTTATCAAAAAGGTGCGGTGTTGGAAGAAAAATATTTAGCAGTAGATTTCCCCACGGAACCCCAAGAATTATTATTAGAATTTCTTAACAGTACCATAGATGCCCAAGTGCGGGGGATGTTAGCTTCTCAACCTCTATTAGAAACTAGAGTGATGGCATCTTTACCATCTGCGGTACGACAGTGGTTGCAAAGTTTAACGAGTGCATCTCATACAGTCAATGCAGATGCAATGGAAGTAGAGAGATTAGAAGCGGCGCTGAAATCTTGGACTATGCCGTTACAATACCAACTGCTAGGAAAAGCGTTATTTCGCGCCTGTTTTCAACTGTTTCCGCCTACCTCTGGGGCAACAGATTGGATATTAGCCTATTTTCTCCAAGCTGCGGATGATGAAAATTTATTAGTAGATGCGGCAACTATTTGGCATCACCCAGTTGAACAATTAGTTTATCAAAATCGCACCATTGATCAACCCCAAGAAACTTTATTGCGGGGCTTGGGTTTAGCTTCGCGATTATATCCAGTTCTTACACCGAGTTTAGAAACAGAATATCCCCAATCTTGTCGCCTCAACCCATTACAAGCTTATGAATTTATTAAATCCGTGGCTTGGCGATTTGAAGATAGTGGTTTGGGGGTAATTTTGCCTCCTAGTTTGACAAATCGTGAAGGATGGGCGAATCGTTTAGGTTTAAAAATTAGTGCTGAAACTCAAAAGAAAAAACAAGGACGCTTGGGTTTACAAAGTTTACTAAATTTTCAATGGCAATTGGCTATTGGGGGACAAACAATCTCTAAAACTGAGTTTAATAGACTTGTAGCTTTAAATAGCCCACTGGTAGAAATTAACGGCGAGTGGGTGGAATTGCGCCCCCAAGATATTAAAACAGCACAGACGTTTTTTGCTTCTCGTAAAGACGAAATGGCGCTTTCTTTAGAAGATGCTTTACGTCTAAGTTCTGGAGATACCCAGGCAATTGAAAAGTTACCTGTGGTCAGCTTTGAAGCATCTGGGACATTGCAAGAGTTAATTGGGGCGTTAACGAATAATCAAACCATTGCACCCCTCCCCACACCTGCCAATTTTAAAGGACAGTTACGACCTTATCAAGAAAGAGGTGCGGCTTGGCTGGCTTTCCTAGAACGTTGGGGTTTGGGTGCTTGTCTAGCTGATGATATGGGACTAGGTAAAACAGTTCAGTTAATTGCTTTTTTACTGCACCTCAAGGAACAGGATGCACTAGAAAATCCCACTTTACTTGTTTGTCCGACTTCTATTTTAGGTAACTGGGAAAGAGAAATTAAAAAGTTTGCGCCTACTCTCAAAGTTTTACAGCACCACGGCGATAAACGTCTCAAGGGTAAAGCGTTTGTAGAAGCAGTCAAAAAACATGATGTAATTATTACCAGTTACTCACTTGTTCACCGGGATATTAAATCTTTGCAGAGTGTCGATTGGCAAACAGTTGTATTAGATGAAGCCCAAAATGTCAAAAATCCTGAAGCTAAACAATCGCAGGCTGTGAGGGAATTAAAAACTGCATTTAGGATAGCTTTAACAGGGACACCAGTAGAAAATAAACTCCAAGAATTGTGGTCTATTTTAGATTTCCTTAATCCTGGGTATTTGGGAAATCGTCAATTTTTCCAGAGACGGTTTGCTATGCCAATTGAAAAGTATGGTGACACGGCATCTTTAAATCAATTGCGGGGTTTAGTTCAACCGTTTATTCTGCGTCGTCTGAAAACAGATCGTGATATTATTCAAGATTTGCCAGAAAAGCAAGAAATGACGGTTTTTTGTGGTCTTGCGGCTGAACAAGCTGCACTTTATCAACAAGTAGTGGAAGCATCTTTAGCAGAAATTGAATCTGCTGAAGGCTTGCAACGTCGAGGCATGATTTTAGCTTTACTTGTTAAATTGAAACAAATTTGTAATCACCCAGCCCAATATTTGAAAGCCTCGACATTAAAAGAATATAGTTCTGCCAAACTGCAACGGCTAGATGAAATGTTAAATGTGGCTTTAGAGGAAGGCGATAGGGCTTTGATTTTCACTCAATTTGCTGAATGGGGTAAGTTATTAAAAGTTCATTTACAGCAAACACTTGGGAAAGAAATATTCTTTTTATATGGTAGTAGCAGTAAAAAACAGCGTGAGGAAATGATTGACCGTTTCCAACATGACCCCCAAGGACCTCCGATTATGATTCTTTCTTTAAAAGCGGGTGGCGTAGGTTTGAATTTAACCAGGGCTAATCATGTATTTCACTTTGATAGATGGTGGAATCCCGCAGTGGAAAATCAAGCCACAGATAGAGTATTTCGCATTGGGCAAACCCGGAATGTGCAAGTGCATAAATTTGTTTGTACTGGCACTTTAGAAGAGAAAATTCATGACATGATTGAAAGTAAAAAACAATTAGCTGAACAAGTAGTTGGTGCTGGTGAGGAGTGGTTAACTGAAATGGATACTAACCAATTGCGTGATTTACTCATTCTTGATCGCAGTGCCATAATTGATGAGGATGAAGGTTAAAGAACAATAAAATAGTATAAGAACCCCACCCCCAACCCCCTCCCCGCCAGCGAGGAGGGGGCTATGATATACCTTATATGATTAAAAAAAGCTATATGAAGATAGCACCGCAATTAAAGCTTTTTTTCCAATTTTCTTTACTTAGATAAGAAGATGACAAACAAGATAGATCATGATCGCTTATTCAAAGAACTAATATCACATTTTTTCATAGAATTTATAGAATTATTCTTTCCTCAAGTTCTCGAATATATAGACACCACATCAATTACATTTTTAGACAAAGAAATATTTACGGATGTCACCGCAGGAGACAAATATGAAACAGACCTAATAGTTAAAGTTAAATTTCTTGGTCAACCTTCTTACTTTGTGATTCATATTGAAGCCGAATCAGGTGCAAGACCGAAATTTAATCAAAGAATGTTCCGTTATTTTGCGAGATTAGATGAAAAATTGGACTTGCCAATATATCCGATAGTTATATTTTCCTACGACTCACCCAAAACTGTAGCCGTGAATAACTATCAAATCAACTTTCCTGATTTTGAAGTGCTAAAATTTAATTATCAAGTAGTGCAACTGAATCAACTCAACTGGCGAGACTTTTTAATTCGTCCAAATCCAGTTGCATCGGCTTTGATGTCAAAAATGAATATAGCACCAGAAGATAGGCCAAAAGTCAAAGCAGAATGTTTAAGGTTATTAGTTACCTTAAAATTAAATCCAGCCAAAATGCAATTGATATCAGGGTTCATTGACACATATTTGAGATTAAATAAAATAGAAGAAGAGAAATTTCAAGCAGAAATAGGTACATTAATCAAAGAAGAGAAGGAGGAAGTTATGCAAATTGTCACCAGTTGGATGGAAGAAGGAATTGAGACAGGTATTGAAAGAGGTATTGAAAGAGAAAAAAATTTAATTCTCCGTCAAATTAATAAAAAAATTGGACAAATTGATAGTGAATTAGAAACTGAAATTAGGAGTTTAAATATAGAAGTTGTTGAGGCTTTAGGAGAGGCAATATTTGATTTAAATACTATAGAAGATTTGCAAAATTGGTTAAATAATGTATGACGATTTTAGAATAGGTAGATATGGCTTACTATAAGCCTTTTATTACTAGGATTTTGCTTGTACCCCTGATCCCAATTTTTGCATTTATTTATGAATAACGATACCTTACAAGCAAGTAGAGAATGGTGGTCACAAAAGTGGCTAGAGTTACTAGATTCTTATCGGTTTAAGAAGCGTTTGGAACGGGCGAGAAATTATTCTCGTCAGGGAAATGTTTTGAATATTGAGTTTAAAGGGGCAAAGGTTTTAGCTAGAGTTCAAGGTAGCGAACCTGAACCTTATAAGGTTTCTCTTTCTATTGACCATTTTAGTGAGGAGGAATGGGGTTATGTGATTGAAACTATGTCCCAAAGGGCGATTTTTGCAGCGAAGCTGTTAGCTGGAGAAATGCCTCAAAATATTGAGGAAGTTTTTACAGCCAATGGTTTGTCTTTGTTTCCCTTTACACTTTCTGATGTTCACAGTAAATGTACTTGCCCTGATAAAGCTAATCCTTGTAAACACATTGGTGCTGTATATTATCAGCTAGGCGATCGCTTCAGTGAAGACCCATTTGTACTGTTTCAATTACGCGGACGCACTAAAGAGCAAATTATCAGTGATTTACGTCAATTACGTGGTGCTAAGGTGGAAGCGACAGCACCTAAAACACCAGAGATTAAACAGCCGACGACTCAACCACGACCCTCTGTTCATCTTGATGCTTTCTGGCAATATCATGAACCGCTAGAATCTTCTTTGGTGGTGATTGCGCCGTCGAGTAGCGAAACGGTATTAGATGTATTGGGTGCAATTCCTTTAGCGAAAACAGAAGAAGGTACAGTCAGTTTGACTTCTGGTGATGTGGTGACGAAATATTTAGAGACTGTTTATCAACAGGTAAGTCAGCAAGCAATGTTAGCGGCGATGAATATGGGAGGAGGTTGATGGAGTTGCAAAGAACACCCCACCCCTAACCGCAAGCTAGGAGGGGAATAAGAGGTCTTATGGCTGAAAGATTGTTGCAGGTTCCAAATTCTTCT